>NZ_JCABYM010000153.1:0-123541 GCF_059499385.1 Limnoglobus sp.
CGGCCCTCCTCCAGCGGTGACGATCGCGGCCGCGGCTGGAGGCTCACCCCCCTCCCTAACCCTCCCCCCCAAGGGGGGAGGGAACAAGAACAGACATGAACCGAGGTCGCTTGGAACCCATGCCGAAACCCCGCCGCTCCCCGTGCCCCATCGCCTGCACGCTCGACCTGATCGGCGACCGGTGGACGCTGCTCGTCGTCCGCGACTGCCTGTTCGGGAAGTCGCAGTTCAAGGAGTTCCGCGCGTCGCCGGAGGGGATCGCCACGAACATCCTGACCGACCGCCTCGCCCGGCTGGTGGACCACGGCGTCCTCGCGCGAGACGAAGCCGGCTACCACCTCACGCCGAAGGGGAAGTCGCTCTTGCCGATCCTGGAGTTCATCAAGGACTGGGGCCTTGCGAACATCCAAGGGACCGCGGCGCGGATGAAACCGAAGGTGAAGTGAGCCGCCGCCGGCAAATATGCACGCCCGCCTGAACCGGCGGGAATTCCGACGCCGCCTTCGCGCATCGCGCGAACCGGTGTTCTATCCTTCCGTTACGCCGCCGCCCCGGCCGTCGTCCACCGTTGGTGATCCTCCCGTGACATGGAATTCCACCGTCCTCGGGTCGCCGAAGGCGACTCAGGCCGTGCCCCCGCCCGGCGACCCGAAGACCAAGCTCGCCGCCATCTTGAAGCACGCCCGGCTCATCACGCCGCCGGCCGTCGCGCTGCGGGTCGTGGACGCGGCCAGCGACGACGAGTGTACGCCGAAGGAGATCGCCGACCTGCTCGCCCAGGACCCGGTGCTGTGCGGGAAGGTGCTGAAGGCCGTCAACTCGTGCGTCTTCTCGACCGGCACGCAGCCGATCGCCACCGTCGAGCGGGCCGTCATCCAGCTCGGCATGAACCCGCTCCGGTCGCTCGTCCTCGGCCTCTCGCTGCCGGTCATCCAGTCCCGGTCCGCGACCACGAAGACGAACCGCGACTTCTGGATCAGCTCCGTCAGCGGCGGCATCCTCGCCCGTGAGCTGTCGGCCGTCCGCGGCAAGTCGTCGCCGGGGTACGACCTCGTCGCCGGGCTGCTCCGCGACCTCGGGATGTTGCTGCTCACGCAGGCCAACCCGGCGGCGTGGGACGCCATGTGCAAGATGCCGGTGATCGACGTAATCGCGAACCGGCTCGCCGTCGAGGAGCGGCTGTTCGGCGTGAACCACGCGGAGGTGTCGGCCGAACTGCTGACCGAGTGGAAGCTGCCGCCGGACGTGGTCGAGCCGATCCGCCACCACCACCAGCCGGACAAGGCGACCGCCCGGCCGTCGTGGGCGGAGCGGGCCGAGCTTTTGAGCTTCGTCGAGATGCTCACCAGCCTCGACCACGTGGCCGAGTCGCCGAAGATGCTGGCCGAGATGCTGGCGAAGGCGTCGAGCCGGTTCGACCTGTCGAAGAAGCATCTCATCGCGTTCCTCGAAGGCGTCGCGCCGAAGATTCGGGCGTTCACCAGCCTCCTCGACGTGGAGGTCCACGAGTCGCCGGACTTCGCCGCCGTCCTGACCCGCGGGAGCGAGGCGCTGGTCGATCTGGCGCTGTCGAACCAGTTCCGGCAGTCGGTCGCGCACGTGTCGATCCGGGACGCGGCCGCCGACCCGGTCGGGCAACCGGCGGAAGCCGCGCCGGCGTCCGGCCGGTTTCCAGGCTTGAACCTGCCGGCGTTCTCGCTCGACTTCCTGGCCGGGCTGCCGCCGGAGGGGTGTCAGCTCCAGCAGTACCACGTGAAGCAAATCCTCGGCCGCGGGGCGATGGGCGTCGTGTTCGGGGGTGTCGATCCGGCCCTCGGCCGCGAGGTCGCCATCAAGATCATGTCGCCGGAGTTCGCGGCCAACCCGGAGGCCCGGCTGCGGTTCACCCGCGAGGCGCAGGCGCTCGCCGCGATCGCGCACGAGAACGTCGTGGGCGTGTTCGCGGTGGGCACGGCCGAGGGGATGCCGTTCATCGTGATGGAGTTGGTCCGCGGCGGGTCGGTCGAGGACCGGGTCGAGCGGGACGGGCCGCTGCCGGTCCAGTGGGTCGTCGAGTACGGCGGCCAGATGGCGCTCGGGCTGGCGGCGGCGCACGCGAAGGGGATCGTCCACCGGGACATCAAGCCGTCGAACATCCTCATCGAGGAGGCGACGAACCGGGTGAAGGTGAGCGACTTCGGGCTGGCCCGCGCGACGACGAACTTCGGCATCACGCAGGCCGGAGCGCTGGTCGGCAGCCCGCTGTTCATGTCCCCGGAGCAGATCGACGGGCTGCCGCTGGACGGCCGGTCGGATTTGTTCTCGCTCGGGGCCGTCCTTTACAACATGTGTACCGGCCACCTGCCGTTCCAGGCGGCCGGCATGGGCACGCTCATGCGGCTGATCTCCGAGGCCCGGCCGTTCCCGCCGATCGCGCACCGGCCGGAGCTGCCCCTGTGGCTGAACGAGGTCGTGCTGGACCTGTTGAAGAAGCGGCCGGCGGATCGCATCCCGACGGCCGAAAAACTCTACGCCCGCCTGAAGGCCGGGCGGCGATAACTAACGGCGTTAACTTTCGGCAACGCCCGCCCCGACGACCCCGGAAAATCGTGCCGCCGGATCGGGCGATTCGCCTCGCGAACGGCGGCCGGTTCCGTTACCCTCACACGACGGGAACGCGATTCGCAAGGAACCCGGCATGAACCGCCGCGCGTGTCTGAAGTACCTGGCCTCCTCCGCAATCGCCGCCGGCCTCGGCGGGACCGGGTACGGCTTCTTCGAGGCGAGCTGGGTCCGGGTCGAGAAGCCGACGTTCCGGCTGCCGAACCTGCCGCCGGCGCTCGACGGCCTGACCGTCGCGTTCCTGACGGACATCCACTTCGGCCCGTACAACGACCTCGATTCGATCCGGTCCCTCGTCCGCACCACGAACCTGCTCGACCCGGACGTGATCGTCCTCGGCGGCGACTACGCCGTCCGGGACCGCAAGTACATCGCCCCGTGCTTCGACGTACTCGCCGACCTCCGCGCCCCGCACGGGGTCTTCGGCGTCCTCGGCACGCACGACTACCGCCACGGCGTTGAGGAGACGCGGGCCGCGATGCGGACGGCGAAGGTCACCGAGCTGACGAACGCCGGCGTCTGGCTGAAACTGGGTGACGGCCGGCTGCGGCTAGCGGGCGTCGATGATTTGGAACGCGGGAAGCCGGCACTGGGACCGGCGCTCGGCGACGCGGCGGCGAAGGACGCGTGCGTGCTGGTGAGCCACAACCCGACGTTCGCGGAGTCGATCCGCGACCCGCGGGTCGGCCTCGTGCTGAGCGGCCACTCGCACGGCGGCCAGGTGCGGCTGCCGGTGGTCGGGTCGCCGTGGGTCGGGAGTGGACAAAAGTACCGCGCGGGGTTCGTGCAGGCCCCGGAGACAAAGGTGTACGTGTCCCGTGGCCTCGGCGTGAGCGGGCTGCCGGTGCGGTTCGGCTGCCGGCCGGAGCTGACGCTGCTGACGCTGACGGTTTGAAATATAGCCACCGGCTTGCCGGCGGGGTTTTGAGAGCCGCAAAACCCCGCCGGCAAGCCGGCGGCTATATAGTTGGTTCGTTACGGCTTCATGACGCCGTGTTCCGCGGTCGTCTGCACGCGGTTGCCGGTGGCGACCGCCTTCACCAGGCTGAACAGGTACGACAACTGCGACGGCCCGTCCCAGTACTCGGCTTCCGCCACGTCCACGCGGATGATGCCGAGGTTCGGGTCGTCCGGGCCGCCCGGCCACCACCCCTTCGCGTGGACGTTCCACAGTTCCTTCGCCTTCGCCGGGTCCCGCTCCGCGTCGGCCGTGCCGGTAACGGTCACGAACCGGTTCTTACCGGGGTCGGCGTAGGTCAACAGCACGGCCGGGTTCGCGTTCAGCTCGTCCACCTTGCCGGAGTGGATGTCCGACAGGAACCAGAGCGACCCGGTGAACGTCTCGGCGTCGAGCTTCTGCGTGTACATCGGCCGGGCGTGCGGCTTCCCGGTCTTCGCGTCGAACGTGGTGAACATGGTGACGCGGATGTCCTTGACCAGGTCGGCGAGCTTCTTGAGTTGTTCGGCGTGGGACAACGTTTCGGGTGGGTGCGTCATGGCGTGCCTCGCAGCAGGGACGGGCGAACGGAGTGAGCAACCCGTTTCCTGCTGCAAGGCCGATGCCGCCGACTTAAGCGAAAACGTGACGCCTACTTCTTCGCTGGCTCCTTCAACGTCGCCAGGAACTCGACCACGTCCCGCAGCTCCCGCTTCGACAGCTTCTTGTACAGGTCCTCCGGCATCGCCGACTTGTCCGGCTTCGGCTTCCCGTCCACGTCGTCCGCCGGGATCGTGATGAGCTTGTTGTCGGCCGTGATGAGCGTGAACTCCTTCGCCGTCTGGTTCTTTACGATGCCGCTGACCTGCTTGCCGTCCACCAACTCCAGGATCACGCTCTGGTAGCCCATCGCGATCGTCGCGTTCGGGTTGACGATCGACGCCAACAGATAGTCGCGGTCCTTCTGCGCGGCGATGCCGTTGAGGACCGGCCCCACGTCGCCGCCCTGGCCGTCGAGCTTGTGGCACCGCTGGCAGTAGACGGCCGCGTTGTTCAGGAAGATGTCCCGGCCCCGCTCCGCGTCGCCGCCGGCGAGCGTTTCGGGATACCGCTTCACCGTGTCCGGGCCGGCCTTCGCGCGGACGGTCTTGTCGTAGTCGGCCAGCTTCTCCCGCAGCGGGGCGTGCAGCTTCAGCCCCTTCGTCCGGGTGCGGGCTTCGGCCGCCTCCAGCACGTCGAGCTTCAGTTCCGCCGGGACCTTGTCCGCGATTAGCGCGTCCAGCCACCCGGCCAGGGCCGCGTCCACGTCTTTCGACTCCTTCATCCCGCCGAGGACGCCGAGGGCCATCTGCTTCTCGATGGCGCTGGCGGCCTCGTCCTTCAGCAGTCGCGGAAGTTCCTGCGCGGCGACGGCCTCGTTCGCCTTCGCGATCACCACCCGCGCCGCCGCCCGCAGCTTCGGCTCCTTCGCCTGAAGCGCCGCCTTCGCGGTGTCGGCCAGTTCCTTCGCCTTCAGCGCCTCGAGCGCGAACAGGCTCTCGGCCCGCGTCGTCGCGGACTGCTTCCCGTCGGCGACCATCGCGGCGAGCAGTTCGCCGACCTCCGTGATGCCGAGCTTCGCGACGACCTGCACGGCCTCCTTGCGGACCGCGTCCGACCCGGCGAACGCCTTGCCAATGACCGGTTTCAGCGCGTTCACGGCAATGGCGGCGTCGCGGTCCGGCAGGTCTTGGCGGCAGCCGGTCACGGCGTCCCGCTTCGACGGCTTCGCCCACTCGCCGAGCAGCTTGAGGGCGCTGATCCGCAGCGGGTCCGCCTCGGACGCGCGGGCGGCGAAGTTCGCGACGCGGGCCGCGGCCTCCGGCGTGCCGAGCTTGAAATTCGCGCTGACGGCCCGGAACGCCACCGCCTCCGGCAGCCCCGGCTTGTCGAGCAGCGCCGCGAGCGCGGGCATGGCGTCCGTCATGTTGTTGTCGTGTACGGCACGGGCGGCTTCAGCAACGATCCGCGATTCCACGTCGGTCAGAAACTCCGCGATCTTCGGGTTGTGTGTTTGTCGGAGTGCCAAAACCACACCGAGCCGCACGGAGGGGTTATCACTTTTGGCCCCTTTCCAAGCCGTGTACAGGCTGGCCCAGCCGGCCTGCTCCGCCCGAACAAGTCCGGTCACGATTGCCTGTCGAAGGTATGGATCGCGGTCCTTATTTTCGGCGAGTAGTTCAAAAAATGGGGCGAAGTAGCCCACCTCGGACACCGGTGTGAAGGTATGCTGAGCCGGACCGATCTGACCATAGGCCAGAATCGCCTCTGCCTTCACTCGTAGGTCTTGATCCTTCGTCAATTTGATGAGAGCCGTCCGCGATTCTTCCCGAATCACCTCGGCCTCAAATTGCCCACTCCACCAAGTGTGGCGTTGGATCAATCGAGCGGCATGTCGGCGAATTTCTGCATCTGGATCGGTCGCGAGGGTGATTGCGAACTTGTTTTCTTTGTAGTCCAACTTTTTCCGCATCCCGAGTGCCCAAATCGCGTGGAGTCGAGCTCGAAGTGACTTTGCGTTCTTCGCAACATGTCGGAGTTCTGTTACCGCATCTCGGCTAGCCAGTTCGTACTGAGCCTCCAGCCGTACATTCTGAATCGGGTGATCGAGCAGCTTCACCAGCTCGTCCACGTTCTTCTTCTCCAGCCCGTCGGCAAGCAGCTTCCGCGCCTCCTCGATGGCCGGGTTCTTCATCGCCTCCGGGTCGGCGGCGCGGAACAGGCGGCCCTTGTTCGGCTTGTCCCAGCCGCCGAGCCAGTCGCTCCAGTAGAACGCCCCGTCCGGCCCGAACTCGCAGTCCGTCGGCACCACGCCCTGCACGAACGGCCGCAGGTTCACGACCTCGAACGCCGCCCCCTTCGGCTTCACCGCCAGCGTCCAAATCTTGCTGTTGCCCGCGCTCGCCGTGAAGTCGCACGCGAAGAAGTGGTCCTTGTACTTGTCGCCCAGCCCGACGCCGGGGTAGTGCGTGAGGCCGGACGGCCCGTTGCCGAAGTGCGCCAGCGGCGGCACGACGTAGGCCGGCTGCCCCTCGTGCTGGAGGTGCCAGAGCTTCTCCGTGTTCCACGGCCCGCGGTTGCCCTGCGGCACGGCCGCCGTGTGCATGTGCGTGCCGTACTGGTAGCCGCACCGCCACCCGCTGTCCCCGCCCTCGACGACGTACACCCACCGCGCGGAGTCGCCGCTGTCGCAGTTGTTGTCGTAGGTGAACAGATTTCCGAAGTCGTCGAACGCCAGCTCCTGCGGGTTCCGCAGCCCGGCGTGGACGACCTCCAGGTTCGCGCCGTCCGGATCGCACCGCAGCACGGCCCCGGCGTCCGGGTAGTAGAGCTTCTTCCCTTCCTTCGTGGTGACGTTGAACCCGCGGTCGCCGACGCTGAAGTAGAGCTTGCCGTCCGGCCCCATGCGGAGGCCGTGCAGGTCGTGGCCCTGGAACTGCGCCCGCACGCCGAACCCGGTGGCCAGCGACTTCTTCTCGTCCGCCTTGCCGTCGCCGTCCGCGTCCTTCAGCACGTACAGGTCCGGGATGCAGGTGAAGTAGACCGACCCCTTGCGGGCCAGTACGCCGGCGGCGATGCCGTCCTCGGTCCGGTTGTACCCGCCGGTGAACGTCTCCGCCTTGTCCGCGTGCCCGCTGCCGGTGCTGTCCCACAGCACCCGCACGCGGTCCTCGAACTTCTCGAACTGTGGGTAGTTGTGCTTCTTGTACATCGCGACGCGGTCGGCGACGGAGGCGGCGTTGATGTCCTCGTCCAGCCAGTACATGTGCCCGCGGGTGTCCGGCACGCCGTCCTTGTACCGGTTCGCCTCGACGACGTAGCACTTGCCGGCCTCGTCGAACGCGAACGCGATCGGGTTCTGGAACTGCGGCTCGGCGGCCCAGACGGTGGCCTTGAGGCCGCCCTCGATTTGGGCCCGCCCGGCGGCCGCGTCCGGCGACTGGTCGGCGGCGTTCTTCTTGTTCTTCTCCTGCTCCGGCGGCACGGCGAGGGCGACGAGGGCGAATCCGCCCGCCAGCACGCTGGCGAACAGGGCACGGGTCCAACGCGACATATCGACTCCGAGAGAGGGCGAGCGAACGCGCACACCGGCGCGGGCGGGGATGTGTTCAAGCTAGCTGCGAAATGAAACGAGGGCAACCGTCTTGTAGGGCGGGTCAAGGCTTTGCGCCGACCCGCCGACGCGGTCCCGGCCGGTTCGGCGGTTCTCCGTGCGGTTGCGGTCCCCCGGCGGGTCGGCGCAAAGCCTTGACCCGCCCTACAAATCAATCCTTCCGCGTCGCGGCCATCGCGGCGGCGGTGTCGAAGAACTCGAAGTACTCGGTCACCTTCCCGTCCCGGAACCGCCACAGCCCGACCGTCGGCGACACCACGGTCTTCCCGGTGTGCTTGCACGTCCACGAGCACTCGCCGACCGCCACGACCCGGTCGCCGTGCTCGATGAACTCGTCGGTCCGGTAGTAGACCATCTCCCAGTCGGCCTTCAGCCCGGCCAGGTACTGCTTCAACTCGTCCCGGCCGCTCCGCTTCTTGGAGAACTCCACCCCCGGCCGGCCCTCGCCGAGGGAGCGGAGTTTGAAGTCCTCGGCCGCCATGTCGAGCCAGACGGCCTCGTCCTGGCCGCGGGTGTCGTGCCACCGCTGGTAGGCGTGTCGGAGCTTGTCCACGTTACTCATGAGAAACCCCCGCGGCCGCGAGACTTGAACCACGATATGAGCGTGCGTTCAAGGTACGCGGCCGCGGGGCGGCGGCAACCGGGGAAGTGCGCCGCGACTACGAACCGATCAACGCCCGGACTTCCTCCTCCGCGGCGGCCGGGTCGATGCCGGTCCGGCTGGTCGGGTCGCCGAGGTAAGCGTTCGCGATCACCGTCCGCGGAACCGGGAACGTGCTGACAACTGCCGTGCCCGCGGCGGGCTGGAACACCTGCACCCGCGGCGCGCCGCCGACCCCGGCCCCGACGGCCAGGGCGTCGCCGCCCGCCGTCGGCACGAAGTCCACGAAGCACCCGCCGCGGAAGTTCGCGTCCTCGAAGGCCATGAAGTTGTCCACCACTTCCGGCCGCAGCCCGGCGGCGAGGGTCGTCCCGTCGTACACCGTCACCCGCGGCCCGCCCCCCTTGCCGGCCCCGACCGCCAGTTGCGTCCCGGCCGCCAAGTACCGGCCGATGGCGACCGTGCCGCCGCCGCGGAAGTTCGCGTCCGCGATGCCGAAGAAGCTGTGGACCTGCTCCAGCGCCGCCCCGTCCGCCGACAGCCGCAGGACCACGACCCGCGCGCTGCCGCCGGCCTGGGCGCACACCGCGATCTCGGACTTCCCGTCGCCGTCGAGGTCGCCGGCGTCCCACGACAGCCCGCCCTTGTACCGCTCCTCGTAGGGCTGGTAGCCGGCGACCAGGACCGCCCCAGTCTTGCCGTCCGTCACTTCCAGCCGGTTCGTGTCCACGACGCGGACCGTCTCGGCCACCCGGTCGCCGTTCAGGTCGCCGGGGACGGCCGGGAGAAGCGTCAGGGCCGGGGCTTGGGGGTCCACTAGCGCCGCGACGCGGACGTCCTGGCGGAACGGCTGGTACGGCTCGAAGGTCCCGCCGCGGCCGTTCGCGCCGTACACGGCCAGCAGGCGGTCCCCGTCCAACAGCAGGTCCATGACCGTCGGCGTCGCGCTGCTCTGGTAAAACTGTTCGCCGGTCACGCGTTCCGTGGCCAGCTTCAATACTTGTTCGCTCGCCCCGTCGGCGGTGAACACCTCGACGGCCGCGAACCGATCGACGACCGTTTCCCCTTCGCTCGTCTCGTGGTCCGACCCGGCCACGACGAACCGCCCGTCCGGCAGTTGGACCAGGGTCGTTTCGCTGAACGTGTCCGGGGGCGCGAGGCTCGACCGGAATGCGTCGTACCCCCGGAGGGTCGCCAAGCTGGTTCTCGCCCGCCCGCTGTCGCCGAAGGTCGGGTCGAGCGTGCCCGTCGGCGTTAGGCGGATCAACTCGTCGCGGGGCGGCTTGAGCGAGATGCCGGCGTCGATCACGGCCAGGAACGCGGCCGTGTATTTGCCGGCGATTTGCACCACCAGGCCGCGGGCCGTGTCCACCACATCGCTGACGTAATACTCGGTGTTCGAGGGGGCCGGCAACAGGGTACTTAGTTCCAGGAGGCCGTCGGTCCCCCACCCGGCATCGCGTGCCCCGTTCGGGCGGAGGCGGATCACGAATCCGTCCGCCACCCGGTCTTGAAAGGTACTCCCGGCGACCACGATCCGTCCGTCGGCGTCCGCGAGGACGTTCGCGATCGCGATCACGTCCCCACCGAAGCCGCTCAACGTCGAGGACGCGGCGGCCGGGAGCGGAACGCGGGCCGTGCCGCCGTCGCCGAACGTCGTGTCGAGGCCGCCGGTCGCGGTGAACTTCCGCACGGTCACGAACCGCTGCGGTTGCGAGTTCACATCGAAGAACTCCTGCCCGGCCGCGGCGAGGACCGACCCGTCGGCCAGGACCGCCACCTGAAACTCGGTGCCGTCGACGTGCGTGCCGAACTCGCCGCCGACGAACACGTACCCGTTGTTCCCGAACGTCGTGTCGATGCTGCCGTCGGCGTTCAGTTGGTACAGCGCCGCCGGGTACTCCGGGACGAACGCCTCCGTGTCGTTCGGGTAGCCGTACCCGGCGACGAGGACCTTGCCGTCCGGCCGGGTGTGGACGCTCGTCTGCACGAAGAGGCGGAGGTTCGCGGCCGCCGCGGTCGCCGCGCCGGTCGGAGTCACGCGGGTCAGGACCGGGCCGCCCGGCGTCCGGGTCGCCACGAGCACGTCCGGGCCGGGCAGTGCGGCGAGTTGCAATTCCGACCAGGCCCCGGTCGGCAGGGTGACCTGCCCGCCGTCGCCGAACGTCGGGTCGAGGCCGAACGCCGGGGTGACGCGGTCTTCCAGCCGTTCGATGCGCAACCGGGGCCGGGAATGCGGGCGGAAGTCAAACATGGAACACCCTTGCGAGTCGGGGCGGGGTTGGTGGGTATCGGGTCAGGCACGGAACGGCCGGCCGGCGGGCCGCGCATTCTCTAGACGATCCCCGGCGGTCGTTCGTTTCTCATACGCCGCCCCGCCGTTCAACCCCGACAACCCGCGCCGCTTTCGCGGCCGGGCGAACGATTTCTCACACCTCTCCGTCTCACCTGCGGTAGAATCGAAGCCGTTCACTCCGTTCTTGTCCCCACCCCGGATGCCCCATGCGTCCCCACCGCCGCGGGTTCACGCTCATCGAGCTGCTCGTCGTCATAGCGATCATCGCCATCCTCATCGGCCTGCTGCTGCCCGCCGTCCAGAAGGTCCGCGAGGCCGCGGCCCGCGCCCAGTGCCTGAACAACCTCAAGCAGCTCGGCCTGGCGCTGCACGGGTTCCACGACACGAACACCGTCTTCCCGGCGTCCGGGTGGACGGTGGCCGGCCCCGGCAACCCGGACGGCAAGTTCGTCGGCTGGCGGCCGCTCACCCTGCCGTACATCGAGCAGGAGAACCTCAAGCAGCTCTACGACTTCAAGGTCAACTGGTGGGAGGGGAACAACCTCGTGGCCGGGGCCGTGCCGGTGAAGACGTACCAGTGCCCGAGCGTGCCGAACCGGGCGACGGTCACGTCCGCCATCGCGAAGCCGCCGCGGCCGGCGATGACGTTCCCCAACGCCCTCGCCCCGACCGACTACGAGGCGATCCTCGGCGTGCAGCCGGGGTCGATCAACCCGCACCTGCCGACGGCCGGGTTCTACACGGCCGGCAACCGGTTCTCGGTCATGTCGCGGAACTCGCGGACGACGATGGTCGGCGTCCAGGACGGCACGTCGAACACGATCGTGGTCGTCGAGTGCGGGGCGCGGCCGCTGGTGTACAACAACCGGTCGGTGAACGCGGCCGTCGGCAACGACCAGGGGATCGGCTGGATCGACAGCGAAGGCCCGTTCAGCCTGGACGGGTCGAGCGCCGACGGGTTGACGGAGGGCTGCGGCACGGCGACGCCGGGCTGCGCCGTGGCGATGAACAAGCGGAACAACAACGAGCCGTACGGCTTCCACACGGGCGGGGCGAACTTCCTGTTCGCCGACGGGCACGTGCAGTTCGTGCGGGATGCGGTGTCGCTGGTGACGCTCGCGGCCCTCTGCACGATGCAGGCCGGCGAGGTGGTCGGGGACATATAGCGGTGTGGCTCTGCCCACCGTGCGGGTTCGAGTCTTCGAGAACCCGCACCACGGAGACGCACCACGTATCACGGGAAGGTTCACGCGGGCGCAAAGACGTTCCTCCCGCGGGAATCTTTTTCCCACCGAAATCAGTTCCCCGTGGGAGGCTGCGTGGTGCGGCCGTCGAAGACTCCGGCCGCGCGGTGGGCAGAGCCACACCGCTATATGACAGACTACTTCACCCGTGCCGCGTCCAGCACGGTCATGTTCCCGTAGCCGGTCGGCCACTTCGACTCGACCTCCGCCTGCCCGACGAAGTCGGCCTCACCCAGCTCCGCCTTCCAGTCCTTCGCCAGCTTGTCCGTCGCGTCCAGGTACACCTTCACCAGGTACTTGCCCGGCGGCAGCGTCGGCGTGCCCGCCTTCCACGTCTTCGCGTCCGCCGAGTCTGGCGTCGTCAGCAGCGTGAGGTTGTGCTGCCAGAGCTTGCCGCCGCCCCACACCTTGCGGTCGGTCGTGGCGACCGGCCGCTCGGCCCACTTCTTCGCGGCCGCGTCCCACGCGAACAGCTTCACGGCGACGTACTTGTCGGCCCACGCCGGCGGCGTGTTCTTAATTTTCAGCCACGCTTCCGTGCCGAACTGCACTTCCTTCGGCTTCCCCGGCAACTCCGCCGCCGACGCATAGCTTCCGCGCACCACGGCGGAGTAGTCGTCCAGGAAGCTCCGGAACGCCTTGTACCCCTGGTCGCCGACGAGGAACTTCACGCCTCCGCCGTGCTTCACCTCCTCGTTGAGCGGCTTGAGCAACAGCACGCTCCGCTCCGGCTTCTTCGCGTCGATCAGCTCCGACCGCGTGAGGTACGCCAGCGTTTCGGCGGCCGTCGGCCGAATCCACGCCATGTGCTCGCCGTGCTCCTCGTCCGGCTTCTTCTTCCGGCGGTCGGCCACGCTCTCCGGCGTGTGGCAGCCGGCGCACCGGAACCGCAGCGCCCAGACCGTGTTCTCGAACGATTGCAGCACCCGGTCGGCCCGCGCGTGGCGGATCACCGCGTCCGGCTTCGCCGGCCTCGCCAGCGCCTTGGTTTCCAGCTTCGGCGCGGCCCGCAATTCGGCGTCGGCGCAGCTCGCCTTCACCCACGCGGCGAACGCCTCGTACTCGGCTTGCCGCGTCTTCTGCTGAACGTCGGTAGCCTTCTTCGCCTCCTTGCCCATGTCGATGAGGTGGAGAATCTTCGACTTCTCCGGGCGGTCGAGATCGACGAGGCCCTGGTCGCGCAGCGAGAGGAACGTCTCGCGGTGGGAGGGGCGGATGTAGTCCTTGAGGTCCACGCCGCTGAGGTGGCACTGGACGCAGCTCGAGGGGTTCGGCGACTTGAAGATCGGCACGATCCGGTTGGCGAAAACTTCCTCCGGCGTGTCCGCGCGGGCGGCGAGGGAGAGCGTCAGTGCGGCGAGGGTGAGGCAGAGGCGCATGGAGAACTCCAAGTCGTGAACGCCGCCGCGCCGCGGCGGGCCGCGGGGCGGAAGTGATTCTACAAGAAGCGATCAGCGATTCGGGACGACGATCGTGTATTCGACGGCGGCGAACTCGAACGGCTTCGGGGGGTCGTTTCGTTCCGACACGACCAAGAAGTATCGTCTCGCCGTTCGCTCCTCGCGGTCGAGTTGGCCGTCCCGGTTGCTGTCGAAGAATCGGGTCCCTTCCGCATCGTCGGCATCGGCCATCCGGATCATTTCCTCAACAACCCACGCGGGGCGGACCCACGGCCGTTCGACCGTCGGCAAGTTCGGCCAGTCCTTGGGACTCAAAGAGTTGTACCGGACGCGACGCACCTCCCGGCCGTCGAGGGTGAACACGCAGTCGTATTGCGGTGCCTCGCCGGAGTGAAACTGCAAGCCCAGCAAGTTCACGCGGGTCCGCCCGCCGCACTCGTAAGTCAGCCCGCGGTGGTGAAAGGTCATTCGCCCGTCGGCGTCGCAGACGACGGGGTTTCCGGGCACGAACTCATCGACCGGGTAGAGGTAACTTCGTCCCCCGGCCTGGGTGAACACGTCGAGCCGCACGCCGGGGACCGGCCGACCGTCCGCGTCCACGAACCGCAACCGGTATTCGATACTCGGAAAATGGCTGTCCCAGGACCATCGTTGGAACGGGATGAGCAGCAGCGCCGCGAGAAGCCCGAAAACGACCCAGGCGGTTCGTCGTACCCATCGTCCGGGCTGGCGGCCGTCGGCCATGCGTCTCGCCTTTCATGCCGCCTCGCCGTGGTGGTCCCGGTTCAGTGTAAAGGTCGTGCCGTCCCACGTCGATTCGGCGCTGAAGTTCCTCAGCACGTCGCGGGTGCCGAGGATCGGCATGGCTAGTTGGTCCACGACGATGACGTGCAGTTGAAACGCCAGGTCCGGCTCGCGCCGCCGCTTCGAGAGGAGCGGGAACTGGACTTTCATCGTGGTCAGCCACGCGGGTTGGCTGCCGCCCACGCCGCCGATACCGCCGGGGATGCGGTCGTCGGTGTCGTGCAGGCGGAGGGAGTACCGGAGGGCGAAAACGCGGCTCACCATGCAGAGGTGAGAGCCGGTGTCCCAGAGGAACGGGATGGGGTGATGGACGAACTGCCCGGTCGCGTTGTTGCGGACGGCGAGCGGCACGCGAAAGAACGGGCAGTTGAGACCCAGGTAGTTCCGAGTCGAAACGTCCTCGAACTCTGGGTTGACCGTGAACCAGCGGGCCATGACGGGTTAGCCCTGGGGGACGTAAGCGAACGCCTGATCGACTGGGTGGACGTAGCGGACCTCCGCCCCTTCCCGTTGTTCGTCCGGCAAGGCGTCGTACAGCGACAGCCCCTCTTGCTCCGTATCGCCGACGGCCAGCAGGTACGGCTCGACCAACTTCTCGCCGTCCCACTTCGAGCGGATCACGGCGTACATCCGGGGGTACTGCTTCTTAATTTCATGGAACGCCGCGGTCTCGGCCTTGATCCGTTCTGGCGGATAGCCCGCCGCCCGGACGCGGTCCCGCATCTCTTGGACCGGGTCGCGCTCGTCTTCCGGTGATTCCAGGTCGGTGTCGGTGGTCGTCGTGTTCATGTCCTGCCCTCCGCGAATGCGCTCACGCCGAATCCTACCACGGCTGCCCCACGCACGCAGAAATGAACAAATTTCCATTATACCGACCGCGTCAAGGGCACATCGCCAACTCCCCTGCGACACGGGTTGGCGATGTTGGCGATGTGGTGTCACTTCTTCGCCGGCAGGACGCACCCCTCGCCGCTCAGGTGGCGGTCGTCGTTCCAGAGCATGATCGCCGGCTCGTCGAGCTTCCCGTGGTCGAAGTACAAGACGCTGATCGACGACGTGCCGAGCAACAGGTGCTGGGCGAACGCCGGGTCGGCCCCGACCCACCGGGCCGCGAACACCCGCAGGTAGTGGCCGTGCGCGAACACGAGGACGTTGCCGGTCAGCGCCTTGATCTTCGCGATGACGCGGTCCGCCCGCGCCGCGACTTGCTGGATCGTCTCGCCGTTCGGCGCGCCGTGCTTGGCGAGCTGCCAGCCGGGGTTGTCCTTGCGGATGTCGGCGGTCTTCTTCCCCTCGTAGCTGCCGTAGTCCCACTCCATCAGGTCCGGGTCCACGAAGGCCGCGAACCCGGCGAGTTCGCTCGTCCGCTTCGCCCGCTGCAGCGGGCTGGTGAAGACGTGGCTGAACGTGAGGTGCGCGACCCGCAGGCCGATGAGCTTGGCGTCCTCCTCGCCGTCGGGCGTCAGCGGGATGTCGGTGCGGCCGGTGTGCTGCCCGGTCTTGGTCCACTCGGTCTCGCCGTGGCGGGCGAGGTACACCTTCGGCAGGTTGGACGGGACGACGGCCATCGGTCACCAGGGGTCAGGAGTCAGGGGTCAGGGGTCAGGGATCAGGACAAGAGGGTGCTAACTGACACCTGACTCCTGATTCCTGACCCCTGGTTGCGGGTGCACCCAGGCCGTGTTGCCGTCGGGCGCGTTTTCCTTCTTCCAGATTGGAACCAATTCTTTCACCCGGTCAATCACGAACCGGCACGCGTCGAACGCCTGCGCCCGGTGCGGGCAGCTCACCGCGACGGCCACGCTCACGTCGCCGACGTGAAGGCGGCCGAGGCGGTGGACGATCATCACGTCGCCGACCGGCCACTTCGCCCGCGTTTCGGCCTCGATTTCGGCCATCTTCTTCTCGGCCATCGGCGGGTACGCCTCGTAGTCGAGGAAGACGGTGCGCACGTCGGCGGTGAGGTCGCGGACGGTGCCGAGGAACAGGACCACGCCGCCGCAACCGGGGCGGATCACGGCGGCGGTCAGCGCGTGGTAGTCGATGGGGTCGGGCGTGAGCCGGGTCATGGGGACGATTCTACCCGCCGCTGACCGGCGGGATGACCGCAATTTCGTCGTTCTCGCGAACCGTGTCGGAATCCTCGGCAAACGCCTGGTTCACCGCGACGGCCGACGCCGCGAGTAGCGGCGCGAGGGCCGGGATTTGAGCGGCGAGATGGAAACGAAGGTCGGCGACGGTGGCGTGCGACGGCAACTCGACGGCGACCGAATCGCGGCCGGCGAGGTCCTTCGCACGGGCGAAGAGCAGGACGCGAACGGTCATGACAGGTCGAACTCCATCAGCCCGTAAGCCATCGCGAGCCACTGGACCGGGTGCAGCGTTCGCTTGCCGGCCGCGTCTTCCATTTGCATCCGACACGCCGAGCACTCGGTCGAGCCGTAGATGATCCGCGGCCGGTCGAGAGCGGCGAGCATCTCGGCCCCGGCGGCCAGGGACGTGTCGCGGTTGCGGGCGGACAGGCCCCACGTCCCGGCCATGCCGGAACAGCCGCGGTCCACCGTCTCGACCGTCGCCCCGCCGATGAGTGCGAGCAAGGCCGGAGCCGCGGCCGGCTTGCCGAGCGCCTTCACGTGACAGGGCACATGATGCCCCAGGCCGACGGGCAGCTCCCGCGTCGTCGGCTTCAGCTCGCCGCGGTCGTACAACTCGCCGAGCAACGACATCAGCTCGACCGTGTTCTTCGCCACTAGCGCCGCGTCCGCGTCGTCGAGTAGCGACAGGTAGTCCTGCGTCAGCGCGAGGGCGGCCGTCGGCTCGGAGCAGACGATCGTGTACCCGTCGCGGACCAACTCGGCCAGTTCCCGGACGTTGTACGCGGCAACGTCCCGCGCCCGGTCGGCGTCGCCGAAGCTCAACGGCGTCATCCCGCTGCCCCGCTGCCGGGACGGGACGTGGACCTCGAACCCGTGGTGCTTCAACACGGCCACGGCCGCCTCGCCGATGCCGGGGTCGCAGTAGTTCGCGAACACGTCCACGAAGTACGCGACCTTCCTCGCCCCGGCCCGCACCGTGCCGCGGCGGGTCAGCCCGGCCCACCACGCCCGGCGGAGGAACGTCCGGTGCGTGAACCGCGGCACCTTCCGCTTCCGCGACAGGCCGAAGAACTTCTCCAGCAGCCACCGGCTCCACCGCATCGCGAGCAACGTGTTCATCGTCCAGGAGAACTGCCCCGCGAGCCGGGCGAGCGACTCGGCCCGCGCGACGAGCCACTCGTGGCGGTTGAACCCGTGCTCCTCGAAATGGGCGGCCTTCGCCTCCAGCATCAGCTTCGGCACGTCCACCTTCGCCCGGCACTCGTCCCGGCACATCTTGCAGTTGACGCAATGCCGCGAGACCTCTTCCACCTCGTCGCTCGACAGCTTCGCCGGGTCGTCGAGCAACTTCACGGCGTTCGCCATGCCGCGGGGGGTGGCCGCCTCGTCGCCGGTGGCGCGGAAGATCGGGCACATTCGTCCCGGCCCGGTCCGCGGCCGGCAGTCGCCGCAGCCGTTGCACCGGGCGGCCTCGGCGGTGGGACTCGTTTCTTTCCACACGAGGAGCGATTGGGGGGAGTCGGGTTTCGGGTTTCGGGTTTCGGGTTTCGCAGAATCGGACGGCGGCGTGCCGTTGAGTGACACCTGAAGAGCGGCCTCCGTGGGCTCCAACGGCCGGTGCGTCTTCGACCCGTTGAGGGAAGCGGGCACGGGGGTGGCTTCGTCCGACGAACCCCGAACCCCGAACCCCGAACCCCGATCTGGGGCCATCGGCCACGCCGGGCGGCTGGGGTCCGGGCCTAGAATCTTGCCGGGGTTTAGGATGTTCTTCGGGTCGAAGATGCGCTTGAGTTCGCGGAACACCGGCATCAGCGGGCCGCACTGCTTCTCCACCCACGGCGTGCGGGCCAGGCCGACGCCATGCTGCGTGCTGATCGTGCCGCCGAGGTCGATGGCGAGCGTGTGGACCTTGTCCGCCAGCGGCCACATCTTCTCGCGGTCGGCCGGGAGCAACAGGTCGAGCAGCGGCCGCGTGTGAATCTGACCAGTGAGCAAGTGGACGAGGAACGAGGCGTTGATCTCGTCGGTGCGGAGGATCTCTTGCACCTTCGCGACGAACTCCGGGACGTGCTCGGCGGGGACGGCGATGTCCTCGACGAACGCCTCCGGCCGCCGCCCGCGGCCGATGGCGTACAGCCCGGACACGGCCGAATCGCGGAACACGATCAGCCGTCGGACCTCCGCCGGGTCGCACGTCGGCTCCTGGAGGACGACGCACTGGTGCGACCCGCGGACGATCTCAACCGTCTTCGCCGCCAGGTCGAGCGCGTCGCGCTCGGTGTCCGCTTCGACCTTCCCGATGAGCACGGCCCCGACGGTCGGCGGCACGGGCGACGCCTTCGCCAGCGACAGCAGCCGTTGGTCGAGCACGTCGCCCCCGGCCATGCCGGGGGCGCGGCGGAGGTCCGGCCCGGCCCGGAGGGCGGCGTCGAGCGTGGCGAACCCGACGAGGAACTGCGCGACGCCCCCGGCGAGCGGGATCGTGCGGAGGGTGGCCCGCGTGACGACGCCGAGCGTGCCCTCGGAGCCGACGAGCAGCTTCGCGACATCGACGCCGGTTGGCGTCAGCAAGTCATGGAGAAGGTAGCCGCAGCGGTCGAACGGCGTCCGGGGCCGTTGGGCCGCGATCAGCTCGCGGTGTTCGTCCAACAGCGTTCCGAGTTCCGAGTTCCGAGTTCCGAGTTCGCCGCCGTCGTCGGCCACGGCGGTGACGGCCCGGACGTGGTCCCGCGTGTACCCGTGGCGGAACGCCGTGCCGCCGCTCGCGTTCGTCGCGATCATGCCGCCGAGCGTGCAGCTCGCGCCGCTCGCCGGGTCCGGCGCAAACCGGCGGCCGTGCTTCGCCAGTTCCGCGTTCAGCTCGCCGAGCGTCACGCCGGGTTCCACTGACACCGCGGTGTCAGTAATGTCCGAGACGCGGCGGAAGTGCGTGCTGAGGTCGAGGACGACGCCCGCGCCGAGGGCCTCGCCGGCCAGCCCGGTCCCGGCCCCGCGGGGGACGACCGGCACGCCGCGGTCGAACGCGAACTTCATGACGGCCCGCACGTCGGCGTCGTCCACGGGGACCACGACGGCGGCGGGCAGGACGTGGAACGGGCTGGCGTCCGTGGCGTACAGCCCCCGGGCCAGCGGATCGACGATCAGCTTGCCGCGAACGACGCCCCGGAGCTCGCCGGCGAGTTGTTGCGAGGTCAACGTCACAAGGGGCGTTATATGCCCGGCGGTCAGCGGTTGTTGTAGACGAGGCTCATCAGCTCGTTCCGCGTCATCGGGTTCGTCTTCACCAGCCCGCGGACGGCGCTCGTCATCGTCATCGCGCCGGGCTTCCGCACGCCGCGGATCGTCATGCACGAGTGGCTCGCCTCGACGATCACGCCGACGCCGCGGGGCTGCACCTCGTCCATGATGAGGTCCGCGATGGCTTCCGTCATCCGCTCCTGCACCTGCGGCCGCTTCGCGATCACGTCCACGACGCGGGCCAGCTTGCTGAGGCCGACGACCTTCCCGGCCGGCAGGTAGCCGATGTGCGCCTTCCCGGTGAACGGCAGCAGGTGGTGCTCGCAGCACGACGCGAACTCGATGTCCTTGACGATCACCATCTCGTCGTGCTTCTGCGTGAACAGCTTCTTGAGGTGGACGGCCGGGTCGGCGTGGAGGCCGCTGAAGATTTCCGCGTACATCCGGGCCACGCGGTCCGGGGTTTCGAGCAGCCCCTCGCGGTCCGGGTCCTCGCCGACGGCGAGGAGGATTTCCCGCACCGCGGCCTTGATCCGCTCCACGTCCACCGGCTGGAACTCGGCCGCCCGCATCCGGGCGAGGTCTTGGAGGGACGGGTGCATCGGCTGTCTGCTCACGGCGGCGTCTCAAGGGGAGAATGCGAGGGCATTTTAGGCCGCCGGCGGCCGGGAGGTCAAAACGCGAGGGTGAACGCCTTCAACGGGCCAACGAGATTGAACTGGCAGGCAGCCAAGATGTCCAAGCCGATGAGGCCCTGCACGTCCTCGTCCGGGCGAAAGCCGTCCGTCGCGAGGACGTTGCCTTCAAAAATGGGATGTGCGATTCCCCCAACGAGGAACGACAACGAAGCGATGTAGATGTCGCACGGGTGCGGGCTGGCGGGTTGGGTGGACGGTGTCAGAATCGCCGTCGCCCAATACGGCTGGATGTCGAGCGAGCGGAACACCTGCACCGCGAAACCGGTCAGGTGGGACCCGGTATCCACGAGGGCACGCACGGGGACCGGCGGCGGAACGGGGAACCCGTGCTTGCGGAGCAACGCGGCCCGCGATTCGCCCACCGCGACGAATACGTCGATGACCGCGCCGCCGTTCGCCAGCGGGCCGGTTAAGAGCGGCATGCGATCGGCCGGGAGAAGTACAACGGCTTGATCTGGTCGTTCACTTCCATCACCAGGAAGGGGGCCAGCTCGAACTTCTCCTCGCCGGCCTCGCGGGCGGTGTCGAGGTTCGGGTACAGGCCGACGATCTGCCCGTCGTGCAGCAGGGCGAACTTGCCGCGGTTCGCGGGGTCAGTCAAAAGGCCCGGCAGCGCGGCCTTGAAAACCGCGTGTTCGCGCTCGTGATATTTCTTTTCCATCCCCCCATTCTCGCCGCCCCCGGCCCGCGGTTCAACCGCATTCCACCGGTGGCATCGCCTACAATGGACTATCCACTCTCTCGCGGAGGTTCCTCGCATGGCCCTCACGGCGGCACAGGTCGCGGAGCAGAAAAAGCAGGTCGAAGAACTCCTCGGCGAGGTCGAGCAGCTCGGGTTCGCGAAGGCCCTGTTCTTCGGCAAGGTCCGCGGCGACCTCCTCTTCCCGTACCCCACCCTCCCGCCGGCGCAGCAGCAGCCGGCCGACGAGGCCGCCGCGAAGGTCCGGCAGTACGCCCGCGACCACATCGACCACATGAAGATCGACCGCGAGGCGATGATCCCCGATTCCGTGATCCGCGGTCTCGCCGACTTGGGTGTGCTCGGGATGACGGCCCCGCCGGCCGTCGGCGGCCTCGGGTTCAACCAGCAGCAGTACCTGAAGGTCATGGAAATCATCGGCGGGCACTGCGCCAGCACGGCCGTGTTCGTGAACGCGCACCACAGTATCGGCATCCGCGCCCTGTTGCTGTTCGGCACGAAGGAGCAACAGGACCGTTGGTTGCCGGACCTCGTCGCGGCCAAGAAGATCGCCGCGTTCGCGCTGACGGAACCGGAGGCCGGATCGGACGCCGGGAACGTGCAGACGACCGCGACGCCGGACGGCGACGACTTCGTCCTGAACGGCACGAAGCACTACATCACCAACGGCGGCATCGCGGACGTTCTCACCGTGATGGCCCGCACGCCGGACAAGGACGGCAAGTCGAAGGTGACGGCGTTCCTGGTGACGCCGGACCTGCCCGGCTTCGAGGTGCTGGAGACGCGGGCCGAGAAGTGCGGCATCCGCGGCACGGCCACCGGCAAGCTGCGGTTCACGAACATGCGCGTCCCGAAGGCGAACGTCCTCGGGCCGCTCGGCAAGGGGCTGAAGGTCGCGCTCACGGTGCTGGACTTCGGCCGCACGACGTTCGGCGCGAGCTGCACCGGCCACGCGAAGGCGTGCGTCGAGGCGATGACGAAGCACGCGAAGGCCCGCAAGCAGTTCCAGCAGACGCTCGCCGAGTTCGAGTTGGTGAAGAAGAAGATCGCGTTCGCGGCCGCCCACACGTTCGCGATGGAGGCGGCGACGGCCCAGTGCGCCGCGTGCATCGACAGCGGCCGCGAGGACTACATGCTGGAAACGGCGATCCTCAAGGTGTTCGCGACCGAGCACCTGTGGACGATCGTGAACGACTGCATCCAGGTGTTCGGCGGAAAGGCGTACTTCAGCGACCAGCCGTACGAGCGCTGGATGCGGGACGCGCGGATCAACCTCATCGGCGAGGGGGCGAACGACGTGCTGAAGGCGTTCATCGCCGTCGTCGGCTGCCGCGGGCCGGGCGAGTACCTGAAGTCGCTCCGCGACGACATGCTCGGCGGCCGGTGGAGCCTCCGCAAGATCGGCGCGGCCCTCGGCGTCGGCACGCAACTCGTCATCCCGTGGGCGAGTACGCCGACCGTGCCGGTGAAGTCGCCGAAGCTCGACGCCGAGGCGACGGCGTTCGCCCGGTTGGTGAAGAAGTTCGGGCTGGAGCTGCCGCACGTCTTCCTGCGGCTGAAGGACGAGACGAAGTTCGTGCAGGCGCAGCTCATCCACGAGCGGATCGCGGACATCGCCATCGACCTGTACGTGTCCGCGTGCGTGCTGGCCCGGCTGGACCACCTGATCGCCAATCCGAGCAAGGACGTTTACGCCGACGTTGGGGCCGGGCGGTACTTCCTGAAGCTGGCGAACCGCCGGATGGCGGCGAACTTCGCGGCGCTGACCGACCACGACGACGCGGACACGGTGAGCGTCGCGGACGGGGTGTTGGAGACGTTTTAACCCCGACTTCCGAAGTCCGGCTTCGACTTCGGAAGTCGATCCCGCGCGGGGGCGGTCCTCAACCCGGATCGGCGCTGGCCCTGTTCGACTTCCGAAGTCGAAGCCGGACTTCGGAAGTCGGGTTCTCCTACACTACCCCGATGCCTCCCGCGCTGATCGACTCCTTCGGCCGCGTCCATAATAACCTCCGCGTCTCCGTCACGGACCGGTGCAACCTCCGCTGCACGTACTGCATGCCGGAGGACGTGACGTTCCTCGACCGCGGCGAGCTGCTCACGTTCGAGGAGATCGCCCGGTTCGTCCACGTCGCCGCCCCGCTCGGCGTGACCAAGCTCCGGCTCACCGGCGGCGAGCCGCTCATGCGGAAGGACCTGCACAAGCTCGTCCGCCAACTCGTCCCGATCCCCGGCATCGTCGATGTCGGTCTCACCACCAACGGCCTGCTGCTCAGGGACCAGGCCCCTGCCCTGCGCGACGCGGGGCTGACGCGGCTGAACGTCTCGCTCGACACGCTCGACCCCGGCCGGTTCCGCGAACTCGCCCGGCGCGACGGCGTCGAGAAAGTCGTCGAAGGGTTGCTCGCGGCGAAAGCGCTCGGCTTCTCGATCAAGGTGAACGCCGTGGCGATCCGCGGGTTCATCGAACACGACGCGGCCCCGCTCGCGCGGTTCTGCCGCGAGAACGGGTTCGAGCTGCGGTTCATCGAGTACATGCCGATCGGCGCGGAGGCGTGGGAGCGCGAGAAGTGCGTCCTCGCGCACGAACTGCTCGACCTGTTGGAGCGAGAAGTGTCGCCGGTCGTGCCGTCGCCGGACTACGACCCCCGCGCCCCGGCGATGGAGTTCGACTACACCGACGGCCGCGGCCGGGTCGGGATCATCGCGTCCGTGTCCCGGCCGTTCTGCCGAAGTTGTAACCGCGTCCGCCTGACCGCCGACGGAAAGCTCCGCAACTGCCTGTTCGCGCTCGACGAGGTGGACGTGAAGCCGCTGTTGCGGCAAGAGGGCACGGACGCGCTCCTCGCGGCCGCCATCCGTGGCAACGTGGCCGCGAAGTGGGAAGGCCACCAGATCAACTCGGCGGCGTTCGTGAAGCCGCCCCGGACGATGCACGCCATCGGCGGGTGACTTGAAGAACTTCGGAAAAATCTCTCACCTTCTTGACCCGCCCTCCCGCCGCGCGCCTAGGAATTGGGTCGTGCCGGGGGAATTGGCTTCCCGGCACATCACCTCAGACACCGAGAAGCGTCATGAAGAAGCTGTTCACGTTGGCGGTGGCCGCGCTCGTCGCGGTCGGGTTCTACGCCGGGGCCGAGGACAAGAAGGAATTGACGATCGTCGAGACGGCGATCGCGAACAAGGACTTCAGCACCCTGGTCGAGGCGGTGAAGGCGGCGGAGTTGGTGGACACGCTGAAGGGGGACGGCCCGTTCACCGTGTTCGCCCCGACGAACGCGGCGTTCGACAAGCTCGGCAAGGACACGATCGCGGCCGTGCTGAAGGACAAGCAGAAGCTGACGGCCATCCTGACGGCGCACGTCGTCAAGGGGAGCGTCATGGCGGCCGACGTGGTGAAGCTGAACGGCAAGGAGGCGGAAACGCTCCAGGGCACGAAGTTCCCGATCAAGGTCGAGGGCGACAAGGTGATGATCGGCAACGCGACGGTGACGAAGACGGACATCAAGTGCAAGAACGGCGTCATCCACGTGATCGACACGGTGCTGATGCCGAAGGAGTAAGCCGGAGGAATTGACTCGCGCGTCGGCCCGTTCCCGCGAGGGGGCGGGCCGGTGTCGTTTAATTCCACCTCGGTATCCGCCGGACCCACGCGCCGGGCCGTTGGCGGGCGTGGACCACGGCGATCACCTCGGCCAAGTCGTCCGACACGAAACCGTAGATGACCCGATACTCAAACCGTTGGATATAGAACTCGCGCGTCTCCACGTCGTCCGGGCCGTCTTCCGTCCGCCCGTACATCTGCGGGCTCGCCTCGACCGCCCGGAGGGCTTGCTCGAACAGGTCGGTGAACTGCGTGCCGTACCCCGGATGCTCGGATTCCAGCCGTCGTTCGACGGCCTGGGCATCGAGTTCGGCACTGTCCGAGACGCGGACCCTCATGCCCGCCGTGCCTCGTTTTGCCGGCGGAGGCCGGCGATCACTTCCTCAATGCTCTTCGTCCCTTCTTGCCCGGACCGCAACCGCTCCCAGCGGCGGGTCAGTTCGGCCTTTAGTTCCGGGTCGCCCGTGCGGTCGTGCATCAGCTCGCCCGCGATCATCTCCTGCCACTCGACGGGCAGCTTCTTCGCCCGCTCGATCAGCTCGCGGGCCTCTTGTTCCGGCGTCAGCGGCGTCATGGGTCGTCCTCGGGGATCTAAACTCAGGGCGTGCCGTCCGTCTCCAGCACGGCCTTCCACCGGCGGGGCACGCCACGGTACGCCGCCCGATAGGTTTCCTCCAAGGGTACGTTGACGTACCGGTCTTCCGTCAGGAACAGCGGCATCTCGATCAACTCGCGGCCCACCGCCGTCGGCTCGACGTACGCCCGCTTCCGTTGCCCTGCCGAGTACGCGGCGAGCGTCAGCGGCAAATCCTTCGGCAGCGCGAACGCGGTGTCGTTGAACTCGTGCCAGATGGCGGAGTGAATGCCTTCCGGGTCGCGGGGCGACGGCGGGAACAGGTCGATGATGAGCAGGTGGTAGCCGCGGAAGAGGGCTTCGACGGCCTTCTCGACGAACGTCTCGAACGCGTGCCGGGCCGCCTTGTTTCCGGGCGAGACGATCTCGAGCAATGCGACCATTCGATCCCCGGACGTGTGCCGGATCACGACCGTGCGCCGCTTGAGGACGTAATCGTTCATTTCCCCTTCATCGACCAACTTCACGCGTGGGGCGGCCTCCGCGATAGCCACGCCGCCCTCGGTCGGAAGGTCGCGAGGCTTGGCGTGCCCGTTCGATCCCCCCGACGGGAAGTCAACTTCCTGAAGCGTGAGTACGTCCGGGCCGAGCGGCCCCGCGATTTGTTCCGCCTGAGCGTAGTACGGGGGCGGCAGTAGCTCGTTGAGCCGCTCCTGGATCGAGGCCACCCAACTCGTGTGGAAGGCGTGGAACGTCCCGTCCGTCACGCGGGTCCAGTCGTGGATCGGCATCGCGCGTCCTCCTGACCGGGATTATACCAGCACCGCGTTCACCACGCCCCCGCCGTGGCTGATCGGGATCGGCCGCGTCGTGTGGTCCGGGACGGTCGCCTCCGGGTCCACGCCGATCAGGTGGTAGAACGTCGCCGCGATGTCGCCGGCCGACACCGGGTGCTCCAGCGGGTACGCCGCCGCCTTGTCGCTCGTGCCGTGGACGTACCCCTGCTTTACCCCGCCGCCGAACAAGAGGCAGAACCCGCACTGCGGCCAGTGGTCGCGGCCGGCCTGCTTGTTCACCTTCGGCGTGCGGCCCATGTCCCCGTGGACCATCACCAGCACGTCGTCGAACAGCCCGCGGGCCGTCAGGTCGTCCAGCAGCGCCGGCACGGCCCGGTCCAGGAACGGTAGCAGGACGTGCTTGAGCAGGTTGAAGTTGTTGTTGTGCGTGTCCCAGTGGCCGCTGCCCTTCGCCTCCGTGTGGACGGTCACGAACGTCACGCCGGCCTCGACCAGCCGGCGGGCGAGCAGCACGCAGTTGCCGAACAGGTCGCGGCCGTACCGGTCGCGGGTGCGGGGGTCCTCCCGCGACAGGTCGAACGCCGATTTCGCCTTCGGCGACAGTAGCATGTCGAACGCCGCCCGCCGCTTGTCCGCGACCCGCCCGGTGCTCGCGTCGAGCCGCCGCTCGGCGGCGTCGAGCTGTTCCACCAGCGTGCGACGACTGTTGAGCGCGTCGAGCGTCACGCCGCCGTCGATCTTCGGCAGCGTCGGCTCGCCCATCGCCACCAGCGTGTGGTCGTAGAAGTCCGTGAGCGAGTCCGTCACGACCCGCGGCCACTTCGGCTCGCACAGGCTGAACATCGGGTCGTACTTCGGCCCGAGGTAGCCGCCGTAGGGGCCGGCCCGCCGCAACCCCTGGCTGTAGCCCGGCAGTGCCGGGAGCATCACGTATCCCGGCAACTCGCGGCCCGTCCCGATGCCGAAGTATTGCGCCACCGACGGCATGCTCGGGTGGTTCGTCGGCTTCGAGTAGTAGTCCGTCCGGTCGTCGCCGCCGTCGAACCCGGTCATCACCCCATACGGGTTGTGGCTGTTGTACCGGTGCGACACGGTGCGGATGAGCGTCGTCCGGTTCAGCCGCTTCGCCAACTGCGGGACGTGTTCGGTCGTGCGAATCCCCGGCAGGGCGGTCGGGATCGTGCCGAACTCGCCGCGGATTTCGGCCGGCGCGTCCGGCTTCGGGTCGAACGTGTCGATGTGGCTCGGCCCGCCGTACAGGTCGATGAGGATGACGGCCTTCGCCCGCCGGGCGCGCGTTTCAGCGCGGGCAGTCAGCCCGGTGAGCATGGCGAGGGAGCCGGCCCGCAGCAGGTCGCGGCGGGTGAGGCCGTCGCACGCGGTCGTGCCGCGGCCGAGGAGGCGGAGCATGGGAATCATTCCGAGGGCAAAAAGTGACGACCGGCAGATGGGATGAGCGTAACCGAGACGTGTACGAGGGGCAAGCGGAAAGCCCACACACGATCGTGTGTGGGCTTCGCCCGGCAATTACTTCTTCTCCAGCGCCGCCTTGTAGATGAACAGGTTCAGGTCGTACTCGTTCTCCTTGTACTTGTCGTTGAGGAACTCGACGACCAGCTTCGTGTCGCCCTTCTTGAGCTTCACGGTGAACGTGTACTCCTTCGACTCCTCGGCCGTCAGGTCGAACTTCTCCTTCACGACCTCGTCGCCGACCTTGACCTTCACCTGCGCCTTCGTCTTGTCGGCCTCCGTGCAGCCCATGTCGAGCTTGAGCGTGTACTCGCCGTCCGCCGGGACCTTCACGTCGGCCGTGGCCGTGCCGTTCGTGTAGAGGAAGATGCGGCTCTCGCCCTCGTCGTGCCCGCCCAGCTCCTCGCTGACGGCCTTGACCTTGAAGTCCTTGAGTTCGAGTTTGATCGTCTCGGCGGCGACCGCGACGCCGAACCCGACGGCGACCGCGACGGCGGCCGCGAGGAAGCGCTTCACCATGACCGACTCCTGAAATGAGGGAGAGCGAACCGACCAGACATGTACACGGGTCATGATAGGGAAACCTGACACGGAAAAGGCCCGACTTCCGAAGTCCGGCTTCGACTTCGGAAGTCGAACCGCGCAGGGGGCGTTCGTCGTGTCGACACACGCCCCTCTTCCCCATCGACTTCCGAAGTCGAAGCCGGACTTCGGAAGTCGGGGTTCACATCACCACGCGGTCGCCGAAGTGGTTGGCGAGCATCCGCCGGCCGAGCGGCGACAGCGGGTTTCCGGTCATCACCAGCCGCCCCACCGCCGTCAGCGACGGGGCGACGCTCAGCGCCGTCGCGCCTTGGTCCTGGATGTTGTTGTCCGACAGGTCGAGTTCGCGGAGACCGTCGCGGAACACCGCCTCCCGCAACGCCCGGTCGAGCAGATAAATGCTCTCGACGTTCAGGTCGCACCCGGCGAGCGACAGCCGCTCCAGGTTCCGCAGAGACGGGTATCGGGCCACGATTTGAAACGCGAGCCGGGTGCTCTCGCCGCTGCCGCCGAGGTTGGTCGTCAGCCACAGGGACCGCAAGCCGCTCAGGTCCGGCCGCCGGCCGTGCATCGCCTCCATGAACTCCTGATACCGCGGGAGTTGGTCGGGGCGGGCCGAGACGACGAGACTTTGGATCGGGGCCAGCCCGAACAACTCCCCGCCGCTGTAGTGGACGGTCCGCACGGACGCGTGTAACTCGAACGGGAATCCGCGGCGGTAGATGAGCAGGCTCTCGTACCATTTGTCCCACGTCGGCACGTCGGCGTTCCACGCCTCGCCGAACGCGTTGAACAGCCGGGCCGCCGCCGTCTCCAACCGCGCCCGCGCCTCCGACCCGGCCGGCAGCCCCTCGGCCTCGATCTCCAGGCGGATGAACGCGGCGCGGGCCACGTCCGCCTCGCCGCGGGGGTGTTCCTCCAGCCAGTCGGCGTACACCAGCCGCGGCGCGTCCGCGTCCGGGTCGGCGAGGACGGCCGCGTACAGGGCGTCACGCTCCGTCACGGTCGGGCCTCCACGACACGAGGTCCCAGGCCTGCGGCCCCACGTCCGGGTGGCCGGCCGCGGCGAGGAGCGTCGTGCCCACCGGCGTCAAGTTGTTCTTCGGCAGGTGCAACGTCCGAAGCCCGCGGGTCGCCGGCGCGCGGGCCAGGACGCCGGCCCCGTCGTCGGTCACGCTACAGTAAAGCAGCGTCAGCCCGGTCAGGCGGTCGAGGACGGAAAGTTCGACCAGCAGCGACAGGATGCGGTCCCCGAGCCCGAGGTAGTGGTTGAAGGTCAACTCGCGGAACGGCAGGCCGGCCAAGGCCCGGACGAACGCGACGGTCGCGGCCTCCGGCGGTTCGTCCCACCCGCCGTTCGCGTGGATCGCCCGGAGGAGCCGGCCGGCTGGGCACGCGGCCGCCTCTTCGACGCAGTGCGGGGCCGGGTAGTTGAAGGTCACGGCGTCCAACCACCCCCGCCGCCACGTCACCCGGACCGGGGACCGGTCGCCGATGACGGCGCGGCGGAGCGTCGTCATCGAGTCGGCGGCCGGGTCTACCAAATGATACAGGCTCCCGAGCCAGTCCCGCTCGTGCCGGCCGCGAAGGTCCGCCGCCCGCCGCGTCAGGTCCGCCCGCTCGTCCGCCGACAAACCGGCGTCCTCCAACGCCAGCTCCAGGCGGACGTACTCCCCGCGCGGGTCGCCCTCCTCGATCAGCAGGTCGGCGTAGGCGGAGTGTAACGCCACGTTATCGGGGTCCGCGACCAGGGCAGCCTCCAGCGTAGCGCGGGTGTTCGTCATCGCGGCGAACCTCAACCTTCCGGCCCGCCCGCAATTCTACCGACCGATTCCGAGTTGGCGGGTCGCGTATTCCGTTCTACGGTTGGGGTGAGGAACCGCCCTCGTTGGCAAGCGGCCGACGGTGAACGCGTGAACAACTTCTGGAACCGGTCGAACAAGACCAACGGCCCGCTCTTCGGCAAGTCGGACCCGCCTGCGCCCCCACCCCCACCGCCGCCGTCCGCCGCCACCCCGCCGCCGACGAAGACGCCTGGGTCCAACCCCGGCCTGAAGTCCACCGTCTCGAACCTGTCCGCGAAGTCGTCGCCGAAGCTCACGCCGATCACCGAGTCCGGCGTCGTCCGGGCGGCCGGGTTCGACCACGACCTGGCGTGCGGCGTGTTCGTCGGGGCGTTCGACATCCCGAACCTCGGCGTGTCCGTGGACGCCGTCGAGGTCACCGACCCGGTGTCCCGGCGGACGGTGCGGTTGGAGAACTGGCTTCGCACGAACGACATGCTGGCGATCCTGACCCGCGAGTACGACAAGGCCCGGAAGCGGCTGGAGTCGCTGCCGCCGCCGCCGCCGCCGGCCCCCGGCCGCCCGGCCGCGTCGAAGGACTACCAGGACGCGGAGCGGCGGGTGACGGAGGTGCGGGACCAAGTCGTCTGCCTGCTGCACAGCCGCCGGGCGTACCACCGGGCGAAGGAAGCCGGCATCCGCATCCTGATTGAGGTCTGAGTGAAACCGCCACCGCCGCCACCGCCACGGGTGGCCCCCCGTGGCGGAAACGCCACCTGGGTTGACGCGACCGGTATAATGTAGATTCGTACACATCATTTCTTTTCGCCGCCCGCCTCCAACTGTTGGACCCGCTTCTCGAAGAATTGAACCCGCGTGGCCGCCACCGGCGGGTCGGCCACGGCCCGCCCGGCACGCCTGCGCCCAGTCCAACGCGGCCGGCCTCTCGCCCGGCGTGAGGGCGAGGATCGCCAGGTGGTCATTACCGCGCGGCGGGAGGGTCCATCAGTCGCGGCTCGACGCCCGCGGCGGCGGGGCGGTCTCGCGGCGCTTCGCCGGCAGGTTCGCCTTGCAGTCCCCCAGCCGACCCTTCACCACCCCGACTTCGTTCGCGAACAACGCCGGCTTCTCGAACCGGGTCGCCACGTCGATCGCCTGCTCGTACCACCCGACCGCGGCGGCGTAGTCCTCCGTCCGCTGGGCCACGTACCCGAGCGCGAAGAAGGCCACCAACAGGTCCCGCTGGGCCTCCGCACCCTTTGTGTCGGCCTCCGCCCGCCGCCGGTGGACGGCCAACGCCTTCCGGTGCATCTCCGCGGCCTCGAGGAATTGGCCGCGCTGCTCCAGCGTCCCGCCGATCTTGCTGTAACTCATCCCGAGGTCGCGGTGGGACCGCGCGTCGTTCGGGTCGGCCGCCGCCAGCCGCTCGACGATCCGGGACCACTCCCGGTAGTGGCCCTCGGCGTCCGGCCAGCGGCGGAGCTTCTCGGCCACGTCGCCGAGGTTCGAGAAGCTCCGCCCGAGGTCCCGTCGGGCCTGGGCGTTGTTCGGGTCGGCGTCCGCGAGCCGGCGGCGGACGGCCAGCGACGCCTCGTAGTGCCCGACCGCGTCCGTCGGCCGGTCGAGGTCCAGCGTCACGTCGCCGAGGTTGTCGTGGCTGATGGCCAGGTCGCGCTGGGCCTGGAAGTTGTTCGGGTCGGCGGCCGCCAGCCGCTTCTGGATCGCGTTCATCTCCCCGTACACGGCGAGGGCGGCCTCGCGGTCGCCGAGCACCCGGTTCAGGTAGCCGAGCTTGTGCAGGCCGACGGTCAGGTCGCGCCGGGCCTGGGCGTTATCGGGGTCGGCGGCGGCCAGCCGCCCGGCGATGTCCTTCGCCTTCCGGTACACGTCCCGCGCGGCCTTCATCTCCCGCAGTTCCAGGGTCACGTCCCCGACCCGCGTGTAGCTGATGTGCAAATCGCGCTGGGCCTGGGCGTTCGTCGGGTCGGCGGCCGCCAGCCGCTCGGCGATCGCCAGCGCCCCCTGGTAGTGGTCGAGGGCGTCCTTCGTCTTCCCCCGCCGGATCGCCACGTCGCCGAGGCCGTTCAGGCTCCAACTCAGGTCCCGCTGGGCTTCCGCGTTCGTCGGGTCGGCGGCCGCCAGCCGGCGGGCGAGCGCGTTCATCTCGGTGAAGTGCCCCAGGGCGTCGTCGAGGCGGCCGAGTTGTTCCGCCGCCTCGCCGAGCCGTTGGAGGCTGACGCACACGTTCCGCTGGGCGACCGGGTCGGCCGGGTCCGCAGCGGCCAGCCGGACGGCGAGGGCGTGCCCGGCCCGGTACTCCTTCTCCGCCGCGGCCGTGTTACCGAGTGTCCGCTCCACGTCGCCCATGCGGAAGTGGGACCAGACCAGGGTGCTGTCCGGGGACCCCTGCTTCCGGGCCTCGTCCATGATCTTCGCCAACCCGTCGCGGGCCTTCTCGAGCAACTCCTTGCGGAGCCGCTGGGTTCCGGGCTGGGTTTCCAGCTTCGATTGAACCGCGAACACCATGTCGTTGTTAATGTCGAGGGCGTGCCGGGTTTGTTTCCGCGCCGAAAGCTCCTGGCTCTTCGCTTCCTGTTCGTTCTTCTCGGCGAGGTCCTTCGCCTTCTTCTCCTTCCGCGCGTTCTCGTCGGCTTCGTCCTTCGCCGCCTTCGTGTTGAGAAGCTCCTGGCCGATCTTCCCTTCCGCGGTCTGCGCCCGGAGCATCTGCCAGACGGACACGGCCGTCCCGGCGGCGAGCACGGCGACCACGGCCGTCGCGGACCACGCCCACAGCCGTTGCCGCTGCCGCTGTTCGGCGGCCCGGACCTCGGCCTTCGCCCGGTCCGTCTCGGCCTGCCGCGCCCGCCGCTCGGCGTCGGCCCGCAGCGCCGACACCTCCGCGGCGACGGCCGCCCCGTTCGCCGGCCGGTCCGCCGGGTCCGGGGCCAGGCACCGCTTGCAGAGGGCGACGAGTTCCGGCTCCGCCCCGCACGCGTCGAGCCGGGCGAAGGCGTCGGCCACCTCCCCGGCGGCGGCGAGCCGGTGGGCCGAGGCCGCGTCCCCGCCGACGAACGGCGGCCGGTCGGTCAGGATGCGGCAGAGGATCGCCCCGAGGCCGAACACATCGCTGCGTTCCGTCACCCGGTCCACGGCCCCGACCGCCTGCTCCGGCGGCATGTACGCCGGCGTCCCGAGGACGGCCCCGTCCCCGGTCCGGGAGTCGTCCGCCGCCCGCGGGTCCACGAACGTGCTGGCGTCCGACCCGCCCGCCGCCCCGGCGGCCGCGGTCGCGTCCCCGCGGAACTTCGCGAGGCCCCAGTCCATGACTTGCACTTCGCCGAACGGGCCGACCATGACGTTCGCCGGCTTCAGGTCGCGGTGCAGGACGCCGCGGCTGTGCGCGTACCCGACCGCCTGGCAGATCGCCTCGAACACGCCGACGAGGTGCCCGCGGTCGTGCCCGGCGTCCGGCCGCGCCCGCAGCCGGGCGTCGAGCGTCTGCCCCTTGATGAGCTTCATCGCCAGGAACGGGCTGCCGTTGACGAGCGTGCCGAGGTCGTAGACGGGCGGGACGCTCGGGTGCTGGAGCTGGGCCGTGACGGTGGCCTCGTACTCGAACCGGCGGCGGGCGGGGGCGAAGTCCTGGGCGTGGTCGAGCAGCACCTTCACGGCCACGTCCCGCTTGAGGGCGGCGTCCCAGGCCCGGTAGACGGCCCCCATGCCGCCCTTCGCGATCAGGTCGTGCAGTTCGTACCGGTCGCCGGCGTCCGGCGTCGCGGGCCGGGGCAGCGCCGAGATTTCCGCGGACCGCCGGTTCTGGTCCGGGGTGGCGGCTTGCGTGCCGGGCGTCGAATCGGGCATGGGCGGTCCTCTCGGGGAAGCCGCCCGAGTTTACCCGCGGAACGACGGGGATGCCAGCGGGTGGGTCATCCGATCCACTTCACGGCGTTCACGTACACGACCTTCGCGATTTCGTCGATTTGAAAGTGCAGGCACAACGGCGGGTGGAACCAGACGCGAACCGTCGCCCGGTCGCGGGACTCGCCTTGCTCGTGGGCGGCGTCGCGAAGAATCCGGTTCACCGCATCGACGGCATCGGCCACCGCGTCGGGGGGCTTCTTCTGCCAGATCCGTCGCATTTGGGATTCCGCCTGTTCACGCCAATACACAGTAAAATTCATCGTCCGGCTCGCAGGTCGGCGAGGATGTCTTCGAGCAGTCGGCCGGGTCCGGTGGCCTGATCGGCTTCACGGAGTTCTTCTTCCGTGAACGGCCCGAAGGCCGACGGGCCGTGCATGGCTCGGTAAGCGCGCGGTGACATCATCACGGCGACGAGCTGCCCTTGTTCGTTGTAAATCTCCGTCGTCTTCGACAACCCGTTCAATTTCGCGAGCGTCTCGGCGTCCAGCGTCAGTTTGCTCATCGGTCGGTCCCTCCTAAACGCATCGTAAACGCGGCGGCCGTTCTACGCCAGCAGCTTCTTCACCACGTTGCCGTGTACGTCCGTCAGCCGGAACGGGCGGCCCTGGAACTTGAACGTCAGCCGCGTGTGGTCGAACCCCAACAGGTGCAACAGCGTCGCGTGCAGGTCGTGGACGTGGACCTTGTCCTCGACCGCGTTGAACCCCAGGTCGTCCGTCGCGCCGATCGTCTGGCCGCCCTTGATGCCGCCGCCGGCCAGCCAGTACGTGAACGCGTTCGGGTGGTGGTCCCGGCCGTCCGACCCGCCCTGCACCATCGGCGTCCGGCCGAACTCGCCGCCCCAGATCACCAGCGTGTCGTCCAACAGGCCCCGCTGCTTCAGGTCCGTGATGAGCGCGGCCGACGCCTGGTCGGTGTTCTTGCAGTTCTTCTTCAGGTCGTTGACGAGGTTGCCGTGCTGGTCCCACGCCTCGTGGTAGATCTGCACGAACCGGACGCCCTTCTCGACCAGCCGCCGCGCCAGCAGGCAGGCGTTCGCGTAGGTGTTCTTGCCGGGCTCGGCCCCGTAGAGGGCGAGCGTCTGCTTGTCCTCCTTCGCGATGTCCATGACCGCCGGGGCGGCGTGCTGCATCCGGTAGGCCATCTCGTAGCTGTTGATCCGCGTCGCGATCTCCGGGTCGCCGACGGCGTCGAGCCGGAGCTGGTTGAGCTTGTTGACGGAATCCAGCGCGTCCTTCTGGGCGGCCGCGTCGATCCCGGCCGGGCTGTTGAGGAACAGCACCGGCTCCGCCCCGCCGCGGAACTGGACGCCGTTGTAAACCGTGGGCAGGAACCCGGACCCCCAGCAGGCGTTGCCGCCGCTCGGCCCCTTGCTGCCGGTCGAGAAGACGACGAACCCCGGCAGGTCCTTCGACTCCTGGCCGAGGCCGTAGAGCGACCACGACCCGAAGCTCGGCCGGCCGAACTGCATCGCGCCGGTGTTCATCATGCACTGGGCCGGGGCGTGGTTGAACGCGTCCGTGACCATCGACTTCACGATCGCGATGTCGTCGGCGATCTTGGCCGTGTGCGGCAGCAGCTCCGACAGTTCGGCCCCGGATTGGCCGTGCTTGGCGAACTTGAACTTCGGGCCGAGGCACTTCGAGTTCGGGTTGATGAACGCGGCCCGGTAGCCGTCGAGCAGCTTCGGCGGCGGCAGCTTGCCGTCCTGCTTCGCGAGTTCCGGCTTGTGGTCGAACAGTTCGAGGTGGCTGGGCGCGCCGGCCTGGAAGAGGAAGATGACCCGCTTCGCCTTCGGGGCGAAGTGCGGAGCCTTCGGCGCGAGCGGGTCGTCCGCGGCGAAGCCGTCGTTGGCGAGGATGGAGCTGAGGGCGGCGGCCCCGAGGCCGACGCCGCACTGCTGAAGGAACCACCGGCGCGCGAGCGGGGCGTGCATGGGAGAGAGCCTCGAATGGATGTCGTCAGTTTAAGCCGCGGGTACGATGAATCCAGGACCGCGGCCGCCGCGAGGCGTGGTGGACGGCGACGAACACGATCTCGGTCGGCCGGACGACGTAGATCAGTCGGTACTTGAACCGCTTGATGTAATACTCGCGGGTTTCCAACCGCCGCGGGCCGTCGGCCGTTGTGGGGTACATGGCCGGGTTCGCGGCCGCCGCCAACACGCCGCGATGAAATTCCGCCGTGAACGCCGGCCCGTACCCCGGATGCTCGCCCTCCAACCGGGCTTCGGCTTCGAGGGCGTCCTGCTGTGCTCCTAGCAGGATGCGGTACGGCGTCATGACTTGCGGTCTTCGGCTTGCTTGCGAAGGGCGGCCATGACTTCCTCGAGTGAAAGCGCCTGTTCTTCCCCGCTCTCGTACCGGTCCCACCGGCGCTGTATCTCTTCTTGCCACTCGCGGCGGACCGTTTCCTCATCGCCTTCCGGCCCTTCGAGGCTGTCGAGCAGTAAGTTCGCAAGTTTCTCCCGCTCGTCGGGCGGGAGTTGCAGACCTTGCTGAAGGAGTTCTTGGGTCAACGTCGTCATCGGTCGGCCTCCGGGTGTTCACCGGCATCTTACCCGAAGCCGGACGGCGAGGTCACGGGCTTTCGACGCGGGCGAGCCAGTGGGCGGAGCGGCGTTGGCCCCGCGAGAAACTCGAGACGACGATCTCGTTCGCGTGGAGCTGGTACACGATCCGGTAACCGTACCGCGGCAGGATGTAGTTGCGAATCTCGAACGCCGACGGGTTGTCCTCGGCGAGCGGGTACATCCGCGGGTTGGCGGCGATCCGATTTTGGCCGTCCAGCCACATGGCCCAGAGGCGGGCGACCGCACGAAACTGAAATCGGCGGACGTACCACGCGAGGGCCTCAGTTACCTCGCCGTTCGCCGCGGGCAGGACGCGGAAGTTCACAGCTCGACGCCCAGCTTGCGGATCGCCTCGCGAACTTGTTGCTCGGCTTCTTCCCGCGACAGGCTCACGTAGTTGCCGCTCGCCACCATCGCGGCGCGGCGGCCGATTTCGGCAGCCTCTTCCTCGCCCGAGCGGCCCGGCGGCGGGTCGTCTTCATCGAGCAAGTCCCGCACGACGCCTTTGTCTTCCGGGCTAAGTTGCTTCAACGTCGCGAGAAGTTCCGGCGTCAACGTGGTCATCGGTTGGCCTCCGTTCGATCCTCGTATCTTACCGTCGCCCCGTGCCGCCCGCCATCGGGGGTCCGGTTGCGGGTACAATCGGCGATGAGTCCTCGGAGGGCGGCGGATGTCCGCGTTCATCACCTGCCGGTGCGGGCGGCGGCTGAAAGCCCCCGCGGCGGACGAGCCGGTCGATTGCCCGGCCTGCGGCCGCAGCGTCGTCCGCGGCGAACCCGACGGCCGCGGCAACCGCGTCGCCGGGGCGGTCGCCGCCGGGTTCGCGCTCGTGGCCGTCGCGCTCGTCGGGCTGGCCCTCGACCGCCCGCCGTCGCCGCAACCGGTCGCGGCCGTCGCGCCGGAACCCGCGGCCCCCGCCCCCGCGCCGGTCGTTCCGCCGCCGGCGATCATGCCGGACGCGGTCCCGTTGCCGCCGCCCGAGGCGGAGCCGCAACCGATCCCCGACCCCGTGCCGGTCGAGCCGCCGCCCGCGCCGGAGCCGTCGCCGAAGCCGCGGGTCGGCACGTTGGAAGCGAACGTCCCGCCGCTCGGCGCGTACACGGTCGGCGAGGTCGTCCGGCAGGAAGTCGTGTTCACCCGCCGGTCCGCGTTTCAGATCGCCGGCCTCGACGCGGCCGAGGGGGCGCAGTTCGTCCTCACGTCCTCAATGAAAATCACGGCGGTGAACGCCGACGGGTCGTTCGCCGTCGAGCAGGCCATCGAGAAGGCGAAACTGGTCGCCGCCGACGGGCCGCTCAAGGACACGCTCGCGGCCGCGCTGGCGAAGGCCGAGGGGACGACGTTCACGCTGAAGGTGGCCCGCACCGGCGAGGTGACGGCCCTCGACGGACTGAAGGACGAGGTCCGCGTACAGAACGGGAAACCGGACGCGCGGGGGCCGTCGTTCCGGCTCTGGTCGATCCTGGACGCGGACGCGTGGAAGGAGCTGGCCGGGCTGACGTTCTTCCAACCGGAGAAGCCGCTGAAGCCGAGGGCGGCGTGGGACCGGCCGGCGAGCCACGACTGGGGGCCGCTCGGCAGTTGGCGGGGGAAGACGCTGTTCGTCGCGATGGGGAAGCCGGCGAAGTCGAGCCTGGAACAGGTGAACTACCGGCACGACATCTACCACAAGCCCGCCGCGGCCGGGGCGGACCGCGAGCTGCCGTTCAAGATCGGGAAGGTGCAGTTTCAGGTGGTGGCGTCCGCCGGCGCGGTGCTGTACGACCCGGCGACGAGCCGCGCGACGGCGGCCGAGGAAGTGTTCCGCGTCCGCGGGGCGGTCGAGGTGTCGCTGCTCGACGCGCCGGCGGCGGTCGGGCTGGAGGAGGCGCAGGGGTTCAAGTTGACGATCGGCGACCCGAAGGAGCGGGAACTGACCGGCCAGCCGCCGAAGCCGCGGGGAAGGAAGTAGCGGGTCAGTCTTTGCCCCGAAGGGGCGCAACAAGTCAGCCCAGGGCAACGCCCTGGGTAAGACCACATGTTAAAGGAACAAGCCCTGAAAGGGCGGAACACTCTTCCGCCCTTTCAGGGCTTGATCGTTGGGTGAAGTTTACCCAGGGCGTTGCCCTGGGCTGACTTGTTGCGCCCCTTCGGGGTAAAGAGTGGTCCGCCGTCGCGGGACATGTTCCCGGTTCGTACCCGCCGCCGTCACCTCGCGGCGTGGAACAGGTTCATCACCTCCAGCCCGGCGGCCGCCTTGATCGTCAGCGGCGACGGCTCGGCGAGGTTCTCCAGGCTCACCGTCGCCCGCGTCCACTGGCCCGGCTTCCCGCCCGGCGGCAGCGCCATCGTCATCGGCTTGCCGCCGACCTCGATCACGCACTCCTGTTTTCCCTTCGCGGCCACCTTCCAGTCGAAGACCAACTCGCCCTTGCCGAGCTTCGCCGCCGTCGTCAGGTCGCCGTTGCCCGCGGACCGCAGCGCGCCGCCGGCCTTCCACCCGTCGCCGGTCCAGCCGGTCAGCGTCGAGCCGTCGAATAAACTCTTGTGCCCGGCCGCGACGGTCGCGACCTCGTCCGGCTTCGGGTTCGTGCCCGGCAGCTCCTTGATCTTGATGTTGCGGAAGTGGCACTCGACGCCCTCGCTCTCGAGCGCGAGGTAGCCCTTCCGCGGGCTGCACTGGCTGACGCCGGAGACTTCCTTGCCGTTGACGTGCAGCTTGATGACGCCGTCGTTGGCGACGATCTTGTAGTGGTTCCACTCGCCGGCCGGCTTCGTGCGGTTCTCGCTCGGCAGACAGCGTTCGATCCCCTTCGGGTGCGGGCGGTCGGGTTTGCACTTCGCCCCCCAGATGCTGAAGATGTCGCCTTCGCTCGTCGCCCACCCGTCGGCCGGCTTGTAGTTGAGCAGCACCTGCACCTCGATCCCGCGGGTGTACGGGCTGCCGACGGCCGGGATCGGGTCGCCCCAGACGAAGATGCCGCTGTTCGCCATCTTCGTCTTCTCGACGTGCATCCACTCGACTTCGAGGACGAAGTTCTCGTAATGCTTGTCGGTGCGAAGGAACCCGGTCGGCGTGCCGGTGGTGACGATCTCGCCGCCCTTCGCGGCGAACGTCGTTGGGGCGCAGTTGACGTTGTGCCAGCCGGTGAGGTCCTTGCCGTTGAAGAGCGGGACGTAGCCGTCGGGGTCGGCGGCGGCGAGCGGGGCGGCGAGGAGCAGGAGCGCGAGAAGGGTGCGCATGGCGGGGCCTCCGGGGGTGGGGGTGGGGAGGTAGTGTATGCGAAAGGCGAGCGGGGGGCGTCAGCCCCCTGATTCTGAAGTGCGTCGGCGGGAGAATCAGGGGGCTGACGTCCCCCGCTCGCCGTCGTCGAGGCTGACATCGAGCGGGCCGCAGGTGTCGCGGTAGTCTTGTGCCTTCTCGCGGATCGCGCGGGCGAGTTCCGGCGTCATGTCCTGAAGTTGCTGCGGCGTCGGCGGGTTCGCGTTGCGGGCCTCGGCACGGGCGACGTGCTTCGCCGCCGCCGTTTCGATCCGTTCGCGGAAGTCTTCGTTCGCGAACTCCACGGGGCGAACTTCCTCGCTCGTTGCCGGCGCAGGCACAGCCTGACGCAAGAGCGCGGAGAGTTCCGCCCACTCGGCCGGGGTCAGCGGGTTGCCGAGCGCGAGGTCGGTGCGTTCGATTACGGGCAGTTCGGTCGGGAGGACGCTGTCGTCGTTCATGACGGCACTCCCGCCGGGACGCCGACCAGCACGTACTCCTGGAAGTCTTTGATGGGCAGCGGCTTGCCGAACTTCGCGATGGTGTAGTCGTTCATCGCGTTGTAAAGGTCGAGCAACTTCTGTTGCGCGACTTCGGGATCGACGCCGTCGCGGATGAAGGCCCGGAGGACGATGTCGGGTTCAGGAGCGTCAGGTTCCGTGGGTCGTTCGGGCGGCGTGTCGTGAAACGGCAGGAACACCGTAGGAGGAACAGGCGTTGAGTCGGTCCACTTCTCGGCGTTTGATCGGCGGAGAAGGCTGTCAAAGGCGAACCGGATGTCGAATGTATCGACCCCCCAAAGGGCGGCGAATTTGGCCGCCTTTGCTGCGAAAACGGCGGCGGCGGCCTTATCGTCTCCAAAAACAGCATGCCCGTTGTCGTCGGGGTACGGGTCGAGGAAGTAAGAAACTGGAACGCTCACCCCGTTTTCATGGAAAGTGAGTTCCTCATTAGTGAACGCGGCCGACTTGGCGGCGGCCCCGGCGGCGGCCCCGGCAAAGGCCCTTGTTCGTTCGGCCCGCTCGGCGACATCTAGGGCTGCAACCCCGGCCCCACGGGCTTCGCTTGCTGCCAACTCTCCTGTTTGAACGGCTTCCTCAATCGCGGACGAATCCTCGGCGGGCGCTTCGCGCAACCCGTTCGAGGGGAGTGACAGAGCTAATCGCGCACAACGAGCCGCGAATGCCACCCGCGCCCAACAGGGTAGTTGGGCAATGTCGCTTCTCGTCGGCAGCTTAACTTCGGCCACGGATCACACCTTCGAGGCCGGAACCTCGCTCACCACGGGCGACTTCACTTCGCGGATGCCGGCCAGCACCGGCGTCAGCTTCTCCTTCAGCCATGAGAGCCGCGCAGCGGCTTCCGCCGTTGCGGGCACGAGCTGAATCGCGATCCGCCCCGGCTCGCCGTTCGAGTTCGCACGATCCCAGGTGAAGCCGCAGCCCTTCACCAGTTCCAAGATCGGCACGACCTTCGCCATCACCGCCTGCGGCGTCAGGCCGAGGTCGGGATCGATGGAAAACGTGAGGTGGAGTTTCGGCGTGTCCAGCTGTACGAACCCGCTTCGGCCTTCCGGCCGGTTATCTGGGTGGGTGACCGGCCCTGTCGTCGTGCGGGTCACGAAGTTGCCCATCACGAACTCTTCGCCGAACTGGGCCATCCACGGCGAGCAGTCCACGTCCACGACCGGCCCCCGCACCGTGGGCCGCACGAAGCTGCCGTAGGTCAACTTATTCTTGTCCTCGCTCATGACGCCTCTCCCGCCAACACATCGAGGTAGGCCGTGCCGTTCTCAAGTACCTTGCCACCCGCCAGAAGGCGAAACTCGTACTGGCCGGGCTTCGGGATCGCGACGTTCCGCAACCGGAACGCGACCTCATGGACTTCGAGCCGATCTACAAAGTGACGGCGCTCGGGTTCGCTCCGGCCCAACACGAGGGGGGAAGGCCGCGAGGGGTCGAACGGCACGAACTCGACACCCAGGCTGAACTCGCCGAGCCCGTCGCTGAGTTGGGCGTAGACCCAGAGTTCCCGCTGTCCGAAGTTCTTCGTAACGCCCGGCGGCATCCAGACCGTGTGATACGGCCGGCGAATGACCCACGACCCGTCCGCCAAGTCGACGACCACGTCCTGACATGCCACGAGCATCCGAACAACGGGCAGGTTCATGCGGCAACTCGGGCGGGGGTCTGCCTCATTCTACCTACGGATGCCGAAAGACTTCAACCGTGTCCGCTTCAGTTCCGGCTGAACGGCCTCGCCTTCTTCGCCTCGACGCCGAGCGGGTCGTTCACCAGCTTCATGTAGCACCCGCCGCACACGTCGTAGCTCCGCCGCACGCACACCGGCAGCATCTCCACCGTGTCGCCGTCGTCCTCCCGCTGCTCCCGCTCCAACAGCAGCTCGTCCACCGACTCCACGCTGTCGTCGATCTCCAGGTCGTCGTCCTCCAGGACCGTCGGCTCCTCGGCCGTCGGCACCGGCGTGCCCTCCACCTTCCAGACGAACCGGGGGTCGGATTGCGGGTTCAGGGTCTTGCCGCACACATCACAAGAGAAGAGACGCATGGCGTGTGATGCTCCGGGGTGTCGGGACCGACCCGCGGCCGGGTCGGGGGATCATTGCGAGTCGGCCGCGGGGCGAACGCGCCCGCGGCGGATGAACCGTCGATACATTCATCTGTCGCGGTTTTTCCGCCGCAAGTCAAGCGCAATTTAGCGACGGGGCGGGCTGTGCCGGCTACGGAAAGGTGGCCGGTTTGCAACTTCGCGTGTCGAACTTTCACGCGGACCGGCCCGGCGGCGCGGCCGGCCTTTCCCACTTTGCCGGGCCGGGCGGGTGGCGCGGTCATTCTTGCGAAATCGGTTCTGGCACGGGGCGTGCAAAGTAATCTCCCGTCCCCGCGGGTCGATGTCGCAGCGGGTTAACCGCGACGCCGACCCGCGGGGGCCGAGTCAACTCCCCCAACGTATCCCCCGGACGGGCGCGGCAACGCGGCCCGGCACGCCGACCCGCCTCATCAGGTTCCAACTCACCACGGCCGGTGCGATTCTCCTCGCACCGGCCGCTTCGTTTTCCTGTCCCTCGCGTTCCCCGTTACCCACCCGTTGCGCCGTCGGCGGTATAGTCTGCGCAGTTCCTCGCTCAACCCTGCGAACCGAAGGTGAACCCATGACCCGCCTCCCCCTCGCGGCGATGCTGCTCGTCGCCGCGACCACGACCGCCCGCGCGGAGCCGGCCGCCCCGCTCGGCGCACTCGCCAAGATGCCGGTGAAGGAAGTCACCGTCTTCAAGGACGGCCATGCTTACGTCGTCCACCAGGGCACGATGCCGGTCGATTCCAGTGGAAGTGTTTTGCTCGACCTGCTGCCGAACCCGGTGCTCGGCACGTTCTGGCCGTACTCGCTCGACAACCGGGCGACGCTGCACTCCGTCACCGCCGGCCGGCGACGGGTCGCCGTGGATCGCACCGCGCTGACCGTCCGCGAACTCATCGAGGCGAACCCCGGCGCGGAGGTGATCGTCACCGAGGGCGGCAAGCAGCCGTACCAGGCGACGATCGTGAAGCTGCTCGTCCGCGAGACGGAGGAACTGGAAGCGACGGCCCACGCCCCCGGCGAGTACCCGCCGCAGAAGGGGAACGTGCTGCTGCTGAAGACCATCGACGGCACGCGGGCGGTGAACATCGACGCCGTGACGGACCTGAAGTTCGTCGGCAAGTACGAGACGAAGCTGCGGGCCGAGGAGTACCGCAACCTGCTGACGCTGAAGCTCGACTGGGCCGGCCAGCCGGCGGCGAAGTCGGCCGAGGTCGGCATGGCCTACGTGCAGAAGGGCATCCGCTGGATTCCGAACTACCGCGTCGAACTCGACGGCAAGGGGAAGGCCGTCGTGAAGCTCCAGGCCACGCTCTTGAACGAGCTGACCGACCTGAAGGACGCGACGGTGAACCTCGTGATCGGCGTCCCGTCGTTCTACTTCAAGGAGACCACCGACCCGATCGCGCTGTCGCAGGCGGTGGCCCAACTGTCGCCGTACTTCCAGACGGACGCCTCGACGCAGTACGCGCTGAGCAACTCGATGATGACGCAGGTGGCCCGCGGCGGCGAGGTCCGCCGCGCCCCCGGCGGCGGGGCGGCCGCCCCGGACCTCGGCCCGCCGCTCGACGGGCAGCAGAGCGAGGACCTGTTCGTCTTCACGGTGAAGAACGTGACGCTCGCGAAGGGCCAGCGGATGGTGCTGTCCGTCTCCCAACAGACGGTCGAGTACAAGGACGTGTACGGCCTCGACATCCCCTACGTCCCGCCGCCGGAGGTGCGGCGGCAGACGAACGACGCGCAGGTCGCCGAACTCGCCAAGCTGATGAACGCGCCGAAGGTCCAGCACAAGGTCCGGCTGACGAACGGCAACTCGCAGCCGCTCACGACCGCGCCGGCCCTCGTCATGAAGGACAACAAGGTGCTGGCCCAGGGGATGATGACGTACACGTCGAAGAACGCGACCGTGGACCTGGCGCTGACGACGGCCGTGGACGTGAAGGTGAAGAAGAAGGACAAGGAGGCGAAGCGGACGCCGAACGCGGCGTCGTACAACGGCACGGCGTACTGGCGGATCGACATCGCGAGCAGCCTGGAGCTAACAAACGCCGGGCCGAAGCCGGTCGAAGTGGAAGTAACGCGGTACGTGCTGGGGAACCTGGACAAGGCGTCCGACGGCGTGAAGGCGGAGATGGTGAACCTGTTGGAAGCCGACGACGGGCCGGGCGGGTACGGCCGGCCGGCGTGGTGGGGCTACTACTCGTGGCCGGGGTGGTGGGGCCACCTGAACGGCGTCGGCCGGCTGACGTGGACGGCGAAGCTCGACCCCGGCCAGTCGAGCGAGCAGACCTACGCCTGGCACTACTTCTGGCCGTGACCGCTCCGAGGACGACGGCCGGGCGCGGACTGCCCTGGAAACGCGCCCGGCCCCGCCCGTAGAGTGAGGGGTACACCGTTCCCCCTCCTTCCCCACGGGCTGCCATGGCCGAACCGATCCGCGTCGCGACGGGCGACCACGACATCTGCCTCCTGCCGAAGATGGCCAACCGGCACGGCCTCGTCGCCGGGGCGACCGGGACCGGCAAGACCGTCACCCTCCAGCGGATGGCCGAGGGGTTCAGCCGCATCGGCGTGCCCGTCTTCCTCGCCGACGTGAAGGGCGACCTGTCCGGCCTCAGCCGCGTCGGGTCGGCCGCCAACGCAAAGGTCGCCGCCCGCGTCGAGCAGCTCGGCCTGAAGGACACGTTCGAGTACGCCCCGTGCCCGGTCGTCTTCTGGGACATCTTCGGCGAGCAGGGCCACCCGGTCCGCACCACCATCAGCGAGATGGGGCCGCTCCTCCTCTCCCGCCTCCTCGACCTCAACGAGACGCAGGCCGGCGTCCTGCAGATCACGTTCAAGGTCGCCGACGACAACGGGCTGCTCTTGCTCGACCTGAAGGACCTGCGGGCGATGATGCAGCACGTCAGCGAGAACGCGAAGCAGCTCACCACCGAGTACGGCAACGTCTCGGCCGCGAGCGTCGGCGCGATCCAGCGGGGCCTGCTGCGGCTCGAAGAACAGGGCGGCGACCGGTTCTTCGGCGAGCCGGCGCTGAACCTGATGGACTTCATCCAGACCGGGGCGAAGGGCCGCGGGCACATCAACATCCTGGCCGCGGACAAGCTGCTCCAGTCGCCGCAACTGTACGCGACGTTCCTGCTCTGGATGCTGGCCGAACTGTTCGAGCAACTGCCCGAAGTCGGCGACCTGGAGAAGCCGAAGATCGTGTTCTTCTTCGACGAGGCGCACCTCCTGTTCAACGACGCGCCGAAGTCGCTGCTCGAAAAGATCGAGCAGGTGGTGCGGCTGATCCGGTCGAAGGGCGTCGGCGTGTACTTCGTGACGCAGAACCCGCTGGACGTGCCGGACACGGTGCTGGCGCAGCTCGGCAACCGGGTACAGCACGCGCTGCGGGCGTTCACCCCGCGGGACCAGAAGGCGGTGGCGGCCGCGGCGAAGACGTTCCGGCAGAACCCGAACCTCGACGTGGAGGAGGCGATCACGCAGCTCGGCGTCGGCGAGGCGCTCGTCTCGTTCCTGGACGAGAAGGGGACGCCGACGGTCGTGGAGCGGGCGTTCGTCGTCCCGCCGGGGACGCTGATCGGGCCGATCGCGCCGGACCAGCGGAAGGCGGTGATCGACACGTCGGTGGTGGCCGGCGTGTACGAGAAGGCGATCGACCGCGAGTCGGCCTACGAGGTGTTGAAGGGGAAGGTCGCGCCGGACGCGGCCCCGGCGGAGGCGGGGTCGAAGCGGGCGGAGTTCGAGCAGAAGCGGGCCGAGCAGCAGGCGGAGGCCGAGGCGAAGGCGGCCGCGAAGGGGCCGAAGAAGGACAGCGTGGTGATGGGATTCGTCAAGAGTGCTGCCCGGTCGATGGGCACGGCGGTGGTCGGCGTCATCAAACGCGGCATTCTCGACAACCTGTTCGGCACGAAGAAGCGGCGGTAGCTATGCCACCCGCAGCGTGCGGCACGTCTCTTCGTAGGTCGCCTCCAGGTCGAGCATCGTACCGTCGCGGTCGTTCAGCCAGATCGGTAGCGACGGCAGCGGCTGCCCGACCCGCAGCGCGTGCGCCCACGTCTTCAGCCGCCACCGCGGGCGGTGGTTCTGCCGGTGGATCGTGACCGCGTACAGCGGCGGTGGGGTCGGCCCCATCGCCGGGTCGGACCGGCCGAGCAGTTCCAACAGGTCGGCGTACAGGTTGAACTGCCGGACCGTGACGAGATCGACGATCGACACGCACACGTCCTGTTGGAGCAGGGCCGCGCACTTCGCGACGAACGCCCGGCGGCTCTCCGGCCGGTCCTTGTTCGACGGGCTGACCAGCTCGATGGCGGCGACGAGCCGCTGCCCCTCCTCGGCGTCGAAGATTTGCACCTCGTACTCGTCCGGGTCCGGCACGTCCGTTTCCAGCGTGAGCGTCGGTTCCGGCGGTGCCCAAACCGCGGTCGCCACGCCGCCCTCGGCGGGATCGGACGCGCCCGCGAATCCCTCAGCCCGTTGATCGAACGTGGCGATGTCCACTTCAAAGAACTGCCCGAGGTGGACCTGCGGCGCGACGTGATAGCGGGCCGGAAGGACGCGGAACAGGTGTTGCGTGATGACGCCCGGCCACAGTCCGTGGACGCGCTCCCAGACGCGGCGGGCCGGGTTCTCGAAGTGGTCGCGGAGCGGCATCCGTGGTCCCTCGGGGTCACCCACAGTATACCGCGCGACCCGCACCGTTCACCGCAAGCCCGCGCCGCCGAGAACGCCCGCGACGGCCGCTAGCGCCGGCGGCCGCGGGCCCATGGACTTCGCCTTCGGACCGGGTTTCGGTTTCACTGTCGGAAACCAGCCGAGGAACGTCATGTCGAAACCTCGACCGGTCCAAAGCAACCGGCCGTCATTCTTGTCCTCCGCGCCGTACCGCATCAGAAGGCTGTCGCCCACGCGTGTGCCGCCGTCCCAGGTCCGTTCCCGGAGGTAGCCGATGCCGGCCACACGTTTCCCGTCCGGCGACCAACGACACACGGCGTCCCCCAATGCGTCGTGACACGTCGCAATCTCCCGGACGATGGAACCGGCCACTTCAACCGTGTACACCTTGTATCGGACCGGGTCGCTGGGCGGCGGGTGTTCCTGCCCGACGCCGGTGAGCGTTTTCCCGTCCGGCGACGGTTCCAACTGTACAAACGAATGCGTGTCGGCCAGGGGTTTCAACTTGCCGTCGGCCGTGAGCTTGAGCCACCGGTACTTCGGCAACTTCGGGTCACGGTTGTAATTGTCGTGTACGACCAGCCACCCCGACTGGTCGGGGAATTCCGCCGTTACCCGTTGGTCCGTGGGCAGGTCGAGCTTGGTTTCCTTCTTGGTCGCGAGGTCGATCAGCGCGTGGGTGTGGAGCGCGAACACGTACCTGGGAGTCCGCTCTTGCCCCACAAAGTGTTTACGAACGGCCTTCGACCGGTCGTGCGACCAGACGTACCAGTCGAGATCCTCGGACGGTAATCCCGTATCGACGCCGACAGTTTCGCCGTTGAGGTCGCGGAGGTGGATCGTCAGTCCTTTTTGCTCTCGCTGACCCGCGAGGCGACCGTTCTTCCCACGGAACACGATCTTCGAGCCGTCCGGCGTGACGCCGCGGAAATGCACGCCGTCTTTGATTTCGAGTTTCGTCGCTTCTATCCCGTCCGGCGTATAGGCGATAAGCTGGTCCGAACTCGACTTACGGAACCACATCAAGCCTTCATCCTTCCACCCCTTCGGCGGCGCCGCGATGGGCTGCCGCGCCTCCGGGAACCAGCCGAGCAGTTGCGTGTAGCCCTTCGGCTCCTTCGCGTAGTCGTGGACGGCCCACGCCGTCGGGTTGCGGCCGTCGGCGTCGCACGCCACCAGCTTCGCCTCGTCCGGTACCAGCGAGTCGGGGAAGTTCGGCAGCGGCTTGACGTTCAACCACAGGTACGCGAGGCGGCCGCCGTCCGGCGACCAGCAGACCTCCGTGTCGGACTGCATCGGGTGGTCGGCCAGTTGCGTCCGCTTGCCGGTCGCCGCGTCGAGCGAATGCACGGCCTCGCGGTGGAACCCCGCCCCCTTCGCGGCGTCGGCCGTGCCGGACGCCAGGACCCGCTTGCCGTCCGGGGAGATCGCCGCGTACTTCAGCGCCGGCAGCTCGGCCAGCACCTTCGGCTCGCCGCCGTCGAGCGGCACGCGGTACAGCTTGCAGAGTTGCGGCGGGCCGCCCTTCTTCGCCTTCGGGTCCGGCGCGGCCCACTCCCGCGCCAGCGCCCACGTCCCGTCCGGCGACAGGCCGATCATCACGCAATTGTCGAGGCCGTCGATGGCCGTTTCCTGCTTCGTCTTCAGGTCGATGACGGCGTGCGTCTGCGGCCACGGGCGGGCGCTCTCCTTGCCCGGCACGACGCGGGACCGCAGGAGCTTCGTGCCGTCGCGGGAGAAGACGAACGGGTGCGTATCGACATCGGGCTTGAACGGGATGCCGAGGTCGGTGGCGGCCGGGCCGTCGCCGAGCGGCCGGAGGTGGAGCGTGAGGCCGGCCGTGCCGTCCGCGGCGTACAGGACCCGCGACCCGTCCGGCGTGAGGCCGAGGAACCGGCGGCCGTCCGTCAGGGTGACGTCCTTCGCCGGCGTGCCGTCCGGGGCGTAGCCGACGAGCTTGCCGGTGTCGGCGTTGTACGTCCAGATGAGGCCGGCGGGTTTCGGCTTCGCGGGCGTGGCGACGGGGTTTCGCGGCCCGAGCCAATACATGTCGCCCAGGAACTGATGGGGGTACTTCACGATGGTCTTGCAGTTTCCTCCGTCCAAATCGCAGACGACGAACCGGGCCGTTTCGTCCCCGTCTCGGCCCTTTTCCTCGCGCATGGCGACGAGCAGCCGTCGGCCGTCCGGAGACCAGTACGCCCGCGAGACGAACCGGATGTCCTGCGGTGTCGTCACGAACTTCTCGACGCGGGTGGCCGCCCCGGTTTCGACGTTGAAACGGTAGAGTTCGGCCGGCTTGTTCTGCTCCCTTCGCAGGTGAGCGAACCCGACGAGTTCCTTCCCGTCCGGAGAGAGCCGCAGGTGAAGGCTCGAATATCCCTCGAAGAGCGCGTGAAGTTTACCACTGGCCAGGTCCAGCCGCTTCCACGTCGAAACCTCCGGTTCAATGTCTCTCTCCACCACGAGCAACCATTTCCCGTCCGGCGACCAACCCGCGACGGCGTGATTGCTCGCCAAGTCGAGCTTGGTCTCTTGCCTTGTCCCGAAGTCGTACAGGGAAAAGGTTCCCTTCCAGCGCGAGGGCGGCGGCTCGCCGGGTCGTTCGACCAACTGTGTGCGGACCACGCGGGTCATGTCGGGCGACCACCGGAAATGTTGGTTCGCCCGGTAGGTCAAGCCGGTGTCCACCCCTTGCGGCTCGTCGCCGGGCTTACGCAGGTGGACCGTCAAACCTTCCGTCTCACTTTCGGCCGCCGCACGACCCGCCTTACCGACGAACGCCACGCGGCCGTCCGGCGTGATGCCGAGAAGCCGCCGTTTGTCTTGGAGTCGGTAGTCTTTCACCACCGTCCCGTCCGGCCGGTAGGCCGTCAATTCGTTCCGGAACGGTTGATAGGCCCAGATCAATTCCTCTTGAACGTCCCCCTTCGGCACCGGCGCGGCGGTGGCCGTCGGCGTTGCCGTCGGGCCGAGCGACCACGCGGCGAACGCCGCGGCTAGCACGCACGCGGTCGCGGCGACCTTCAGCTTCGCGAGCATGAACGAGCGCATGACTCCCCCGGCGATGGCGGACGCGGTCGAAGAAGAAGCGAGCGGCGGCGCGGCGGTCGCCGACGCGGACAGCGCGGCGAACAGCCCCAGCGAGAACGTGACGCCGCGGGCCGTCAGCCGGGCGGCGAGCTGCTTGCGGGCCGCGGCCAGCCGGCTGGACAGCGTCCCCTCGGCGATGCCGAGCTGCCTCGCGGCGTCGGCCCGGCTCACGCCGTCCAGTTCGCACAGCACGACGGCCGCGCGGTACGCGGCCGACAGGTTCGCGATCTCCTCGTCGAGCATCGCGAGCACGTCGGCCTCGACCTTGTCGGCGGCGCGGGCCGGCGGCTCCGGCACGCGGCCGACGAGGGATTCCTTGCGGCGGCGGGTCACGGCGAACGCCTCCAGTGCGGCCTTGCGGGCCACCCCGTACAGGAACCCGCCCACGGCCGACCGCGGCCGGACGGCGTGGGCCTTCTTCGCCAGTACGACGAACACGGCCTGGTACGCGTCCTCGGCGAGCTGGTGGTGGCCGAGGACGCGGCGGCAGACGGCGTACACCTTCGGCCCGTGCCGCTCGACGAGCGCCGCGAACGCGGCCTCGTCGCGGGTGGCGACGAACCGGTCGAGCAGGTCGCCGTCCGCGTCGCCGCGGTCGATGCCGCGGCGGAGGCGTTCGACGACGCGCCGCAGTCCGACGTGAGCCATCGGCGGTCCCCCTGGGGTTCGGGGTATTATCTGATGGAACCGCGGCGGCGCGTCGGTGGGATGTGAAAGAAAAGAGGAAGCTACCGCAGCCGCGAGACGCCGAGGAACTTGCACGTTTCCTCGTAGGTGGATTCGAGGTCGAGCTTCACCCACACGTCGTCGGCCAGGCCGATGGGCAGTGTCGGCAGGGGTTGCCCGACGGTGAGGACGTGCGACCACGTCTTGACGTGCGGGCGGCCGCGGCGGTCGCCGCGGATCGTAACGGCGTAGGCCGCGGCCGGTGGCGTCCCCATCGCGGGGTCGTCCCGGCCGATCAGGTCGAGCAGGTCGGCGTACAGGTTGAAGTGCCGCGCCGTCACGATGTCCACGATCGACACGCACACGCCCTGCTGCAGCAGCGTGGCGCACTTCGCGACGAACGCCCGGCGGTTCTCCGGCCGGTCCTTGTTCGACGGGCTGACGATCTCGACCGTGGCGACGAGCCGCCGGTCGCGGTCGTGGTCGTAGACGCGGACCTCGTACTCGTCCTGGGCCGGGATGTCGGTGTCGAGCCGCAGGTGCGGCTCCGGCGGGGCGAGGGTGGCCGTGCCGCCGGCCGCGGCCTGCCGGGCGTCGTCGCCCAACTCGTAGGCGGCCACGTCGTACTCCAGCCGCGCGCCGAGGTGAACCTGCGGGGCGGCGAAGTAGTTCGGCGGCAGTTGGGGGAACAGGTTCTCCACCATCTTGGTCGGCCACATGCTGTGGACGCCCTCGAACGGCAGGCGGTCGAGCGGCGGCTCGAAGTGGTCGCGGAGCGGCATCGGCGGTCCTCCTGCGGGTCAGTGTACCACGCGGCCGGTCACTTCACTTCGAGGACGTAATCGACCATGCCGAACCGCTCCCGTTGGACGAGGCGGAACGACCGGCCGAGTACTTCGGACTTGAGCCAACCTTTCACCTTGCGGACGGCGGCGAAGCCCTTCGGCGTGCGGCGGTGGATGGCGAGTTCGACATCGTCCGTGCGGGCATCGACGAGCCAGTACTCGGTAACGCCGGCCGCGAAGTATTCCGTCATCAGGCGCTCGTAGTCCTTCTCGCCCGAACTCGGGCTGACGACTTCGACGACCAGGTCGGGCGAGCCGTCCAGGATCGTCGCCGAGCCGGTTCGACTCGTCCGGCCGGTGGCGAAGGTGACGCGGCCGCTGGCGAGCGATTGGGCTGAAACGAAGATGGCGTCCGGGATCGTCGCGAGGCCCGTGTCCGCGTTGCGGTACAGGCCGCCGTCGCCGAAGTACAGGCCGAGGTTCTCGGCCTCGGCAATCGTGTCGATCGCCCGCGTGATCGCGAGTTTGACCCGGTTGTGGCTGAAGTATTCTTCCATTGGGTCGATCCACACTTGGCCCTGGATAAAGTGAACCTTCAGCTTCTCCGGCAGCTCGCCGGAGTGGACCCACTCGACGAACGAATCGAGGTCCACGACCCGGTTGGGAACTTCGATCTGCCCGAACCTGTTCGTCATCACGACCATCGCGTCGCCCTCGGCTGTGTCGTTAACTCTACCCGGCGGCGGTGGGGTTTGCCACGGGAAGCTCCCGTAAGGCGGGTCAAGGCTTTGCGCCGACCCGCCGTCGCGCCCCCGGTCTCCCGGCGGACCCTCCGAGTGGTTGCGGCCCCCCGGCGGGTCGGCGCAAAGCCTTGACCCGCCCTACAAGATGGCCGGCGACTTTTTCTCAAGTTTTCGCTTGCCCCGGCCGGGAACGCGGGTATCGTCCGGCCCGCGACGCCCGCCCCCAACCCCCCAGGTGCAAGGATGCACGCGATCCGATCCCTCCTCGTCCTCGCCGCCGCCGCGACCGCCGCGGCCGCGCAAGCGCCCAAGACCACGCCCGCCGCGGCCGTCACCGTGCGGGTCGTTTCCGTCCCGGACGCGGCCGTGCCGAAGCTGGCCGGAACCGTCGCGCAACAGGTGCAGGCGCTGGAGGCCGTCCGCGGCTCCGCGACGATGCAGATGCCGAGGCTCACGGTCGACGCCGCGGAGCCGGCGGAAGTTATCGTCGGGGAACGGGTCGCCGTCCTCGCCGCCGCCGACCAATCGGGTGGCATCAAGGGCGAGTGGCCGAAGACGGAGAGCGTCCTCGACGGCGTCGCGCTGAAGGTGGCGGCCGCCGTGTCGGACGACCGGAAGGCCGTCACGCTGACGCTCGACGCCCGGTTCACGGTGGTAAACCACGCCGCCCCGCTCGTGGCCGTGACGCGGATGGTCCCCGCCGACGGCGCGGGCCAGGCCGTGCCGTTCACGCAGTTCTACCGGAAGCCGGACGTGCAGACGCTGACGCACAAGCTGGAGGAGAAGCTGCCGACCGGCGGCGGGAAGGTCGTCGAGCTGGGCACGGTCGAGGTGACGACGTACCGAGACGCGATGCCGGACGCGGTGGCGCGGATCCCTTACGTGAACCGGCTGTTCAAGAAGAAGCCGACGACGGAGAAGCGGCGGGTGTTCCTCGTGCCGACGGTCGAGGTGGTGGAGCTGCCGGCCGCGACCGACCACGTCGCGGCGTACCGGAAGGCGGTCGCCGACGGCCGGCTGGCGGACGCGAAGGCGGAGGCCGAGCGGGCGCTCGCCGCGGACCCGGCCGCGTTCGCGAAGTGACCCCTTCTCGACGGTTTCGGGCTTCAGGCCGGTGGCCTGAAGCCCGGCTTTGGCAGGCGCATTTCGCCGGCATTTTCCCCCGCCTACGCACATCGGCGCGCGAACAAAATTCTGCGATAACCCCTCCACACCAACAGGGACGGGGGCCTCGCAATGGTCACGATCGACGACCTCATCCGCGACACGAACGTCGAGCCACGGCCGTACCAGACCCGGATCGTCGGCAAGGCCCTCGACCTGTTCCTCGACAAGCAACTGCGGTCCATTCTCGTCGAAAGCCCGACCGGTAGCGGCAAGACGGTCATGGGCCTGCTCATCGCGGCCGGCCTGCAGAAGCAGCTCGGCGTCCGCGTCGGCTGGGTCGCGATGCGGCGATACCTGCTCGCGCAAGCGAAAGCGGAAGCCGCCGAGCGCGGCATTCCGCTGACGGCCGAGTTCATCTCGATGTTCGACAAGAACCCGCCCGCGAACCTCGACCTGCTCGTCGTGGACGAGGCCCAGCACGACGCGGCCGGGAGCATGGCCCACCTGCACAACGTCGTCCGCCCGCGGTACATCCTCGGCCTGTCGGCCACGCCGTTCCGGGCGGACAAGGTGAAGCTCTGCTTCGACACCAGCATCCGCGACGCCGGGATTCGCACGCTCATCGAGGACGGCTACCTGTCGAAGTTCCGGCACTTCACGATGCCGGCGTACACGCCGGACAGCGCCGCCGAGTTCTACCTCCGCGAGCGGGACCGATGGGGCAAGACGGTCTTCTACTTCCACACCGTCCCGCAGTGCGAGCGCGCCGCCGCGATCCTCCGCAAGGCCGGCGTGCGGGTCGAGGTCGTCACCGCCGGCGGTGACCGCGACGCGCAACTCGAAGCCTTCGAGAACGGAGAAGTCGATGTGCTCGTCAACTGCATCGTGCTGGCGGAAGGGTTCGATTGCCCGAGCCTGCAGACGGTGTTCTGCCGGCCGAGCGAGAAGGGGATCACGGTGCAGATGTGCGGCCGCGTGCTGCGGAAGCACCCGGACGTGACCACGAAGAACATCGTACAGTGCCAGAAGACGCGGTGGCCGTTCGTCCGCACGGCGTCGGCGGAGCTGCAGTACGTGTGGCAGGACAACGACTGGCGATCACTCCAGGTGAACCCCCGCATTCAGCAAGTCGCCGTGAACACGATGCGGGCGCTGGCGAAGACCCAGGTGGACCTGCCCGAGTACCTCAAGAAGCGCACCCCGACCTCCTCCCGCCCGCGCGACCGGGCGAACGGCACGGCGTAAGCGTGCCGGTGTACCCCCCGATGCCCCCGGCCCCCACACCGGCACGCTTACGCCGTGCCGTTCGCCTTGAAAGGATTTCCCATGACTGCGACGTTCGAGTACGGGACCTGCCGCCTCCGCGACCTGCAAGTCCCCCCGGCCGACGACGCCCCGGACCGGCTCAACGGCGTCCGGTTCACGAACACGCTCACGCTCAAGGACCGCCCGGTCAAGACGAGCAAGCGGTTCTGGAACAGCCTCCAGATGCGGTTCGGGTTCACGCACAACATCTTCCGCTACTTCTCGCACGAGGAAGTGTTCCGCCGGATCAGCGCGAAGGCCCCGGACGACAAGATCCGCTACTGCCTGGAGACGCCAGACGACTCGCCGACCGCGACGATCCTGGCCGTGTCGAACCCGAAGGCCGGGGTCATCGAGAAGGACGACCTCGACAACCTGCTGCGGCGGTATCGGGCGAAGGACCGCGACTACCACGACGGCATCGTCCGCAGCTACCACGTCCCGCGGCACAGCAGCCCGTTCACGATCAGCGGCGACGGCTTTGAAGCACAGTACGTGATCGAGACGCCGATCGACGCGTTCGGCCGTCCGGCGGTGTACCTCGCGCTCCTGCGGCAGATTTGCATCAACGGGGCCATCGCGATGACCCCGGCGTTCCGCAGCGAGATCAACCTCGGCCGCGGCGGCGCGAGCGGCAGCTTCGGGCTGGAGCGGGCGCTCGAAGGGTTCAACAACGAGGAAGGGTTCGCGGCGCTCCGCCAGCGGTTCGAGTCCTCGACGAAGTCGTGGGCGTCCGTCCACGAGGTCGCGCGGCTGGCCCGCACCGTGACAGGGATGCTTCAAAACCGCGAGGTGTCGAACCGGATGCCGGTGAAGGGCGGCGACGGCGCGAGCCTCGGCGACACGCCGGTGATGCACGCGTTCGGCAAGATGGCCGGCGACCTGACGAGCATCTACGGGCTGGCGAACATGGACGCGCTGAGCGCGAAGCGGCAACGCACGCTGCCGACGGCCTGCCGGGTGTACGACCTCTTGAACTTCGCGAGCGAGCTGGCGACGCACCACGCGAAGCCGGCCGGCGGGCGGAAGCTGCAGGCGTTCATCGGCGACCTGGTGAGCGGCGAGTTCGACCTGGAGGGCACGGCCGACCAGTTCGCGGACTGGAAGGACTTCTTCGTGGACGGCTCGGCGCGAACGGTGGCGGCGAAGAAGAAGCGGTGAGTGTTGCATTTATTTAGCCGCCGGCTTGCCGGCGGGGTTTTGCGACCCCCGAAACCCCGCCGGCAAGCCGGCGGCTATATATCGTGATTTCCACCCGCTCGGCGATCACGACTTCTTCCCGGACAGTTTGTACTTCTTCGCGAGCTTGTCGAGCGCCTCCAGTGCCGGGACCGTCCGCCCCGCGTCCGCGTCGGCCTTGCTCGCCTGGAGGAACGCCATCATCTCCGCCCGCTCGGCCAGCTCCGCGAGCCGCTGGTACGCTTCCGCGTCCAGCACGACGGCCTCCGCCTTGCCGTTCACCGTCAGCACCATCGGCCGGCCGCTCTTCTTCAACTTCGCCATCACGTCCGGCGTGTTCCGCTTGAAGTGACTGAGCGATTGAATGTCGGTCGTAACGTCCAACATGGCCGGCCTCCGGGGATGAAATTCGCACCCGATTGGATGCTACTCGATTTCGGCCCCGGCCGCCACATCCGGTTTGGCCGTCGGCACGACGAAGAGGATCGTGGACACGCCGATCACCGCCCACAGGCCGATCATCCACTTCACGAACTCCGGCAACCCGGACAGCGTGATGCTCAGCGTCACGACCGTCACCACGGTGCAGACGGCCAGCACCTTCACCGGCCGCCGGATGCCGCGGTATTTCTCCCAGTCGGCGATGATGCGGCCGAACACCGGGGCGCGCCGCAGCCACCGGTCGAGCCGGTCGGACGACCGCGCGAAGCAGTAGCTGGCGAGCAGCACCCACGGCGTCGTCGGCACGCCGGGGATGAGCGCCCCGCTGACCGCGAGCGTCACGCACACGACGCCGACGCACACGAACGCGAGCCGCTTCGCCCCGCGGGCGCGGGGCGGCTTCGGCTTCGCTTCCAGGACCGGGTCGGACACGCGCACCTCGCGGACGAGCAGCCGGTAGTTTAGCACAATGACCTTGGGAATCCGCCCCGCGAGGTCACCGCCATGCAGCTGCGTCCGCTCGGTTCCACCGGCCTGAACGTGTCCGTCATCTCGCTCGGCGGGGCGGCGCTCGGCCAGCAGTACGGCCCGGTCAGCGTCGCGGACGCGGCCGACACCGTCCACGCCGGCATCGACGCCGGCATCAACCTCATCGACACGTCCGCGTTCTACGGCGAGGGCACGTCCGAAGAGATTCTCGGCGAGGTGCTGGCCGGCGGCTGGCGGGAGAAGGTGCTGATCTGCACGAAGGCCGGGCGGCACACGCGGGAGAGGTTCGACTTCACCCCGGCCGGGATGCGCTCCTGCCTCGAAGGCTCGCTCCGCCGCCTGCGGGTCGATTCCGTGGACATCCTTCTCGCCCACGACATCGAGTTCGCCGACGACTCCGAGCGGGTCTTCACCGACACGGCCGACGTGCTGCATCAACTCAAGAAAGAAGGCAAGACGCGGTTCGTCGGCATGTCGTGCTACCCGCTGCCGCTGCTGCGGACGGCGATCCAGCGGTGCAAGCTCGACGCGGTGATCTCGTACTGCCACTTCAACCTGCAAAACCAACGGCTGCTGACGGAGCTGCTGCCGGTTGCTGAAGCACACGGCGTCGGCGTGTTGAACGCCAGCCCGCTGGCGATGGGCCTGCTGACGAACCAGGGGCCGCCGCCGTGGCACCCGGCCGGCGAGGACGTGAAGGCCGCGTGCGCCGCGGCGGCGCAACTCTGCCGCGGCCGTGGGGCGGACGTGTCGGTGCTGGGGATGCAATTCTGTTACGGCGAGGAGCGCATCCCGAGCACGATCACCGGCACGGCGAAGCGCGACGAACTGGAGGCGAACCTGCGGGCGCTCGCGACGCCGACGGACGAAGCCTTGTTGAAGGAGGTGCGGGCCGTGCTGGAGCCGGTGCGGGACGCGACGTGGCCGAGCGGGCAGTTCGTCGCGTGAGGTCTCACCCCAGCACCACGTCGCCGCCGTAGGACTCGCCGGTGATGACCGTGCGGTCCATCGGCTGCGGCGGCGTCGGCGGGTCGAGCTTCGGCGGGCCGGCCGCCACCTCCACGTTCGGCATCAGCTCGTACATTACCCGCAGGATGTTGTCCCGAATCTCCAGGAACGCGGCGGCGCACTGCGGGTCGAACTGCCGGCCCATCTGCCGGGCGATCTCCGCGAACGCCACCTCCGGCGGCTTCCCCTTCTTGTCCTCGTGGTACGGCCGGTCGCTCGTGATCGCGTCGAACGCGTCACAAACGGCCACGATGCGGGCGAGCAGCGGAATCTCCTCGCCGGCCAGCCGGTCCGGGTAGCCGGTCCCGTCCCACCGCTCGTGGTGGTTCCGCACGATCGGGGTGATCGACGCCAGCTCCGGGATGCCGGCCAGGTACTGCGCCCCCAGCGTCGTGTGCGTCTGCATCTCGGCGAACTCCTTCGCCGTCAGCCGGCCGGGCTTCTGCAGGATCGCGTCCGCGATCCCGATCTTGCCGATGTCGTGCAGCGGCGTGCCGAGGCGGATCAGCTCCATCTGGTCGTCCGGCAGGTCGAGCTTCTCCGCCAGCATGACCGAGTACTGCGTCACCCGCCGGGTGTGGCCGCCGGTGTACCGGTCGCGGAGTTCCACCATGTCCGCCAGCGTCGTGATCGTCTTCAGGAAGAGTTCGCGCTGTTGGCGGAGGAGGTGCGAGCACTCGACGGCCGACGACATGTGCGCCGCCAGGGCGTCGGCGAACACCAGGTCGCTCTCGGAGAACGGGGCCTGGTAGACGCTGCGGTCCAGGTGGAGGACGCCGATCTTCCGCCGCGGCGTCCGCAGCAGCACGCACAGGACGGACCCCATCGCGCCGTCCGAGATGCTCTGCGTGACCTGGAACTCCTCCTCGCGGACGTTCTTGAACAGCATCGACTCGCCGGCCGCGAACGCCCGCTGCGCGAGCCGGCGGCTGAACGGGAAGCGGCCGCCCGGCTCCCGCGGGCCGACGGCCAGCGACCGCAGCCGGAGGCGGGGTTCGAGCAGGTTCTCCCCCTCGGCCAGGACGATCGCGCCGCGCTGCGCGTCGAGGACGCTGACGGCGTCGTTCAGGATCGTGTCGAGGAGCTGGTCTTCGCTCTGGAGGTGGACGAGGTGCTGGCCGGCGCGGAGCAGCGCGATGAGCTGGTCCCCGGCCCGCGGCGTCTGCTCCGTGTCCGGGGCGACGGCGGACCGGCTCGGCGACAGGGCCGCGGACGACATCGGCAGCGCGAGCTTCGCCGCGAGCGTCAGCTGGTCCGACGGCGGGCCGTCGAGCGTCGCTTCCGTGAACTCGACGATCATCGCGATCTTGCCGAACTGGACGATGTCCCGCGGCTTGATCGGCTGCTCGGCGTTCGGCGGGATCCGCTGGCCGTTGATGTACGTGCCGTTGGTGCTGTTGAGGTCGATGACGGACCAGCAGCCGTCGTTCCCGGCCCGGACCTCGGCGTGCTTTCGACTGACGGAGCTGTCGTCCAGGACGATTTCGAGCGTGTTCAGCCGGCCGGACCTAAGCAGGTGTTCGGAATGCCAAACCTTGCCCTTGATCGTGCCGCTGACACCGCGTAACCGGATGCCGCGCTTCACGTTGTGGCCCTCACCCCGGTGTCTACGGTCGGGCGATCCTCGGACAATGAAAGGTCCGGAACACCCGGAATGATCGGAGAAAGCGTAGAACACGAACGCGCGGATTGTGAGAGGGCGTATGAATAATGACGGAAAAACAGAGGACGCGGATTCTCCCGCCGCCCCAGATTTCGCAAGTTCCGGCGGTCGCGACAGGTCTCGTAGGGCGGGTCAAAGCTTTCGGCCGACCTACACCCTCTCCCCCGGCTTTGCGGGGGGGAGGGCCGGGGTGAGGGGGAAGACGCTCGCCGCGCCGGAAACGTCCCTTCCTGGTAAGGGAGGCGTTCCCCCTCACCCTAACCCTCTCCCCCGCAAAGCCGGGGGAGAGGGGATAAGAGTGTCGGCGGGTCGGCGGAAAGCCTTGACCCGCCCTACGTGAAGGCGTGACCCCCGGATTGTTGCGATCGCCGGGAAAACTGAGTACAGTAGTTCCATTTCCCTCGTCGTGCGAGTCACCCCGATGCCGGCCAAACTCGTTTGCGCGGATTGCCACTTCGTCATCGACGCGGCCGAGAAGGACCGGCCGAAGAACTGCCCGCAGTGCCACGCGCCCATCCACTCGTTCGCCCCCGAGGTCGCGCCGGCGAAGGCCGACGACCCGCCGAAGAGGGCGAAGCCGGCGACCGCCCGCCGCGCCCCGAAGGACGACGAGGACGACGCCCCGCGGCCGCGGCGGTCGCGGCGGCGGGACGACGACGATGACGACCGGCCGTCGCGGCGGGCCGCGCCGAGCGGGTCGCCGGTGCTGCTGCTCCTCGGCATCGGCGGGTTCCTGATCGCGGCGCTCGGCGGCCTCGGGTACGCCGCGTGGTCGCGGATGCGGGACCCCGGCCCGGCCCCGGTGCCGGTCGTCGTGGCACCGCCCGCCCCGCCGATCCAGCCCGTCCCGGCCGCGCCGTTGCCGGAGGCGAACGCGCCGCGGCCGGCCCTGCCGGACGCGGGCATGGCCAAGCCGATGGAACAGGAGAAGCAAGGCCCGGTCGCCGGACTCCCGGTCCCGCGGAACCCGCGGAACCCGCGGGTCGCGATCGAGCCGCCGAAGGCCCCGCCGGCCCCGCCGAAGCCGGAGGCCCTGCCGCTGAAGTTGCCGCCGGTCGATCCGCTGCCGCTGGCGGCCGCCCACGACGTGACCGACCGCCGCGAGATGTCGCTGCCCGGCGAGGTGACGGCCGCGTGCGTCGGCGGCGGCGGCCGGTTCGTCTGCCTCCACTTCGAGAAGCTCCGGCAGATCGGCCTGTTCGACACCACCGTCGCGAAGATGGTGAAGTACCTGCCGGTGACGAACGAGGGCGTGGCGATGGCCGCCAACATGGACCGGCTCATCGTCCACGACAAGACGGCCGACGTGTTCGTCCGGTGGAACCTCCGCACGTTCGAGAAGGAGGTCACGCTCCCGAACCCGACCGGCGTGACCGTCGGCCGGCTGCTCATGGGGTCGGCGACCTCCGGCCCGCTCGTCGTCGTGCCGAAGCAGGACCCGAACGCCTACCTCCAGGGGGAGGCGAAGTTCCTCGACCCGATCTCGCTGAAGGCGTTCGCGGTCGAGAAGTCGGCGAACGCCGGCGGGGTGAACGCGCTCAACGGCTACCTGTCGGAGAACGGCAAGCTGCTCGTCGGCCACGGCGGGTGGCACAACGAGTACTACTTCGGGCAGGTCGGCCCGACGTTCGACGTGAAGAAGGTGCAGATCAACGTCGTCGGCCAGCCGCGGCCGTCCGCCGACGGGCGGTTCGTCTACACGAACAACGGCATCTACACGGCGTCCGGGGCGGCCGTCGGGTCGCCGACCGCGACGAACTCCGCCGCCGTCGAGCCGGCGGTCCAGGGCGGTCTCGTCGTCCGGGCGTTCGCCCGCGAGACGCCCGGCTACGGCGGCCCCCGGGACCGGGGCGGCGACGCGGACGCGGACCTGAAGTTCTACCTGGACGGCCAGTCGGCCCCGTTCCTGACGTGGTCGAAGGTGGCCGTCCCGCTCCCCGGCGGCTACCAGCCGCCCGGCGGGGCGCTCGACCGCCGGTTCTTCCTCGTCCCGGACGCGAAGCTGTTCGCCGCCCTGTCCGCGACGAACACGAAGCTCATCCTCCGCCGGTTCGACGTGCTCGAGGAGCTGGAGAAGTCCGGCGTGGACTACTTGCTCGTCGCGTCCCGGCCGACGCCCGCGGTGCTCGGCAAGCAGTACACGTACCCGATCGTCGTGAAGTCCAAGAAGGGCGGCGTGAAGTTCAAACTCGAAAGCGGCCCGGACGGGATGAAGGTGGCGGACGACGGGAAGCTGACGTGGTTCGTCCCGCTGGACGCGTCGCCGGCGAGCGTGCTCATCACCGTCTCGGACGCGACCGGGCAGGAGGTGTTCCACAACTTCACCCTGGACCCGGTGTCCGCGGACGCGGTGGCGACGGCCCCGGCCCCGGCGGTCGCCCCGGCGTCGGCCGACCCGCCGAAGGCGTCCGTCTCCCCGGTCGCCGAGGCCGGCGCCGCGGTCGTCGAGGTTCCGACGAAGGTGTTCCCGCTGACGCCGACGAAGGCGGCCGACGGCGCGGAGGTGAAGCTGCCGGGCGCGGCCGACGCCGCGTGTACCGCCGGCGGGGGGCGGTTCGTCGTGTTGCGCATCCCGTCCGTGAAGCAACTCGCGATCCTCGACGTGTGCGAGGGGAAGGTCGCGAAGTACCTGCCCGTCGCGGAGGACAAGCCGCTCATCGCCGGCGGAATGAATAAGCTGTTCGTTTTGAACACGACGGCGAACGTGATCCAGCGGTACGACCTGCGGACGTTCGAGAAGGAGCTGACGGTCGCGAACCCGGTGGACGGCGGGACGCCGAAGCAGATCGTGATGGGCCACGCCGTGGACGGGCCGCTGCTCGTGACCCACGCCGACCCGACGCGGGGGTGGGGCGGCAAGCACGCGTTCCTCAGCCCGAAGACGCTCAAGCCGATCGAGGTGAAGGCCGGCACGAACATGGGGCACGGCGGCGGCGGCCTCAACGGCCTGACCGAGGGCCTCGTGCGGGCGTCCGCCGACGGCCGGGTGTACGGCCACTGGCGGCTGAACAGTTCGCCGACCGGCCTGTCGTGCGTCGTCCTGGCGGACGACGGCACGGCGGCCGGGCACTACGAGCACACGTCCGTCGGCCCGATCCTGCCCGGCCCGGACGGGACGCTGCACACGAACAACGGCCTGTACACGGCCCAGTTGAAGCCGGTCGGCACGGGGCACGCCCAGTACGCCACCGGCCCGGCCCGCGTCCCGGCGGCGCACGGCACGTTCTACCTGGAGTTCGAGACGACCGCGACCGCCCCGCGGCCGGGGACGACGATCCCCAAGAAGAAGGGGGCGGCGGACCCCACGCCCGGCGTCGTCGGGCCGACGGTGCGGATGATCGGCGAGGCGACGCCGCTGGTGAAGCTCGACAAGATGGCCGGGTACACGACCCCGGCGGACCGGGGCGAGCAGATGTTCTACCGCGGCGACGGGATCGCGTTCTACGACCGGTTCCACCTCGTCCCGGCGGCGAACGTGCTCGTCGTCCTCGACGCGGCGAAGACCTCGGTGTTCTTCAACAAGTTGAACATCAAGGAGAAGCTCGCGGCCGGCGGCTCGGACTACCTGATGGTCGTGAGCAAGCCCGGCGGCGCGGTGCGGGGCCAGACGTTCGCGTACAAGCCGGAGGTCTGGTCGAAGGGGGCCGGGGTGAAGTTCAAGGTGGAGACCGGCCCGGAGGGGATGACGGCGACGGCGACCGGCGTGGAGTGGCCGGTGCCGAAGGACGTGGGCCTGGGCACGGTGGACGTAATCCTGACGGTGACGAACGCGGCCGGGAAGGAAGTGTTCCACACGTTCAAGCTGGCCGTGACCGACGGGAAGTGACCCGACTTCCGAAGTCCGGCTTCGACTTCGGAAGTCGGACGGGGCCGGCAGCTATGGCGGACAGCGACCGGTTCCGGGTAGGTCGGCCGAGCCGAGGCCGACCAAGCTCCGCGCGGGAGAGGCGGTCGGCGGAGTCCGGACGACGCCCTGGGCGAGGCTCCCCGGTCGGCCTCGGCTCGGCCGACCTACCCGGAACCGCCGGCCGGTCGGAATCGCCCCTGCGCGACCTCGACTTCCGAAGTCGAAGCCGGACTTCGGAAGTCGCTCGCTACTTCGCGAACCCCGCGAACGCCTCGGCGACCTGGCCGGCGGCCGCGTCGCCGGCGTGGGCGTACACGCCGTACCGCAACTTCAGGTGCTCGCCCTTCGCCAGCTTCACCAGGTCGGCCTTGCCCTTCACGTCCGGGAACCCGGAGTCCTTGCGGCCGAACGGGTTGGCGGCCATCAGCCCGTAGGCGCGGGTGTGCCACGCGGACGGGTGGGCGTTCTTCGGGTCGGCGAAGATCGCCACGCCGACCGGCTTCCCGCCGACCGTGCCGCTGTAGTCGTGCCACGCCGCGAATTTGCCCCACACCGGCAGGTTGTCCTTCGCCTTCCCCTTCACGGCCGTGCCGTCGGCGCTCGTCACGACGCCGGCCGTGCCGTCCCGCTCCAGCCGGAACTCGTCGCTCACCCGCACGCCCATCGAGCCTTCCTTCGTGTCGCCGAACGTGACCGGGCAGACGCCGGCGTGCAGGTCGATGTCCAGCACGATCAGGTTTCCGGCCGGCCCGGCGGTGACGGTGATGGTCCGCACCTCGTCCAGGATCGTCACGCCGTCCGGCGTTCGCCACTCGTTGAGCGTGGTGACGCTGTTGCCGGCCGGCTCCTTGACGAGCGTGCAGACGATCCGCCCGTGCCCGGCCGACTCGGCCCAGAAGTCCACGCCGTGGATTCGCTTGTCGGACGACTTCGTCTTCATCGTCACGCCTTCCGGGATCACGTCGCCGTGGCAGAACCAGACGGACTTCTGGTGGAAGTGGTCCACCTTCTCGCCGGGCGTGCCGCGGACCATCGGCCACCCGCGGGTGACGGCCGTGCCGCCGGGGGCGTTGAGCGGGTAGAAGAACGGCTTCGCGAGCGGCTTCGTGCCTTCGCCCTTCTCGACCTGCACCGTGCCGGCGTACTGGTACTTCGCGACGACGGCGTCGCCGGCCTTGAACTCCAGGTGCGTGTCGGTCTTCGCGATCGTCACGTCGGCGGCGGCCCCGGTGGGTCCGAAGCCGACCGCGAACAGCAGGCCGAGTACCGAGTACCGAGTACCGAGGGGAAGGCGGCGCATGAGTTGATCCTTCGGCGGGAGGGGAGCGAGTGGCAGTATCGGCGGCGGCCGCGGCCGCGTCAAGGACGCGGCTTCTTCCGCCGGCAGCGGTCGGAGCAATAGCGGACGGCGTCCCAGGTCTTCGCCCACTTCTTCCGCCACGCGAACGGCCGCCCGCAGGCGGCACAGACTTTCGTGGGCAGGTCGGGTTTCTTGGGCATGTTGCCTTTGTAGAACCCGGAGCGGCAGCGACGGGGTGATGGTCTACCCCGTCGCTTCCGCTCCGGGTTCCACCGACTCGCCGCCACAAACTCACGCCCGTACACTGACGGGATGCCATCCCCGACGGGCCGATTCGCGGCGATCGACTTCGAGACGGCCGACCACGGCCGGGACAGCGCCTGCGCCGTCGCCGTCATCGTCGGCGAGGGGACGCGGATCGTCCAGGCGGCCAGCTTCCTCATCCGCCCGCCGCGGCGACAGATGCTGTTCACCCACATTCACGGCATCACCTGGGATCGGGTCAAAGACCTACCAACTTTCGGCGACCAGTGGCCGGCGGCCGCGAAGCTGCTCGACGGCGTCGAGTTCATCGCCGCACACTCGGCGGCGTTCGACCGCGGCGTCCTCCTGGCGTGCTGCCACGCGGCCGGGCTGGTTCCGCCGCCGCAGCCGTTCTACTGCACGGTGAAGCTGGCCCGGAAGGCGTGGGACGTTCGCCCGACCCGGCTGCCGGACGTGTGCCGCCACCTGGGGCTGTCGCTCAAGCACCACGACGCGGAGTCGGACGCGACGGCGTGCGCGAACATCGTGATCGCGGCGCGGAAGGAAGGCCACCCGCTGCACGGCCGCCTCGGCGACTACCGCGGGTGGCTGCGAAGGTAATACCAGGGGAAGGGAACATGAACCCGAACAACCACCGCATCGACTACGTCGAGCTGTCCGTCGCGGACATCCCGGCCGCGAAGGCGTTCTACCACGCCGCGTTCGGGTGGCCGTTCCAGGACTACGGCCCGACGTACGCCGCGTTCAACGACGGCCGGTTGGACGGCGGCCTCCAGAGCGATCCGGCGGAGCGCGGGAAGGCCCCGCTCGTCATCCTGTACGCGACGGACCTGGAAGCGACGCTGGAACGGGTGACGGCCGCCGGCGGCACGGTCGTGAAGCCGATCTTCGCGTTCCCCGGCGGCCGGCGGTTCCACTTCACCGACCCCGCCGGCAACGAGCTGGCCGTCTGGTCCGACCAGGGGCTGACGTAGGGTGGGTCGAGGCTTTGCGGGCCGCGAAGGCCCGGCGCCGCGCCACCCAATTACTGCGCCGGCACTAGCCACTCGGCCGCCAGGATTCTCAGCCCGGCCGACGGCGACGACGCCCCCAGCCGGACCCGCGTGGGGAGCCGCGTCGTTTCGAAGACGAGGTCGTGCCGCTGCCCGGCGGACGTGGCCGGGTGCGCGACCTCGCGATGCGCGACGCCGCCGTCGGACCAGACGAGCGCGACCTCCTGCCAACCGACGGTCGCAAGTTGCTCGACCCGCACGCGGAGGCCGAGGACCGGCCGCGGCGCGTCCGGGACGGCGACGGCCCCCGGTTCGCCGTCGCCCGCCGGGAGCGCCTCGGCCACGGCGACCGGGACGGCGACGAACGCCGGGTCCGGCGGCGTGCGGCGGAACGGGCCGACCCCGGCGTCCCGCAGCGCCGCGTAGTGCGTGCCGGTCGGGTCGGCGATTTGCCACTGGCCGCCGTGCTTGCCGGTCAGGAACAGCGCGGGCGTCCCGCGTCCCGCGTCGGCGAGCAGACCTTCTTGAATCGTGTGCTGGAACCGGGCCTGCCAGTACGCGTCTTCCGCGTTCATCCAAACGACGCCGCCCGCCGCGACGGCGACGAGGACCGTCACCCCCCGCGGCGGCCGGGCGTGCCGGCGGACGGCCAGCCACGCGACGGCCAGCCCGACGGCGCTGGGGGTGACGAACCGCTCGCCCAACCCCTCCCCGCGGTACCACGCGACCGACCCCGCGACGGCCAAGTGCCCGACCAGCCCCGCGACCAGCCCGGCCGCGCGGACCCGCTCCTCCGGCCGGACGAGTATCGCCCGCCCCGCCGCGAGCAGCCCGGCGACCGGCAGCAGCACCGCGGCCGCGGCGAGGACCGCCCGTAGTCCCGCGGAGCCTTCTAGCCCGGCCGGGCCGAACCCGAGCCCCAGGTAGCCGACGGCCGCCGTCAGGAACCCGGCCGCGTCCGGCCGGGCGTGCCGGCTGACCGGCGCGGGGGTCGTGAGTAGCACGAACGCGAGGTGCGCCGCCGCGAGGAGCGGCACGACCGCCAGCCCGACCGACCGCCGCCGCCACGCGACCCACCCCACCCACAAGGCCATCGGCCCTCCCCAGCCGACGCCGAACCCGCCGTTCAAGACCGCGAGCGCCAGGAACGCGGACGCGAACCCGGCGGCCCGCTTTTCGCATTCCAACGTGACCGCCCACGCGAACCCGGCGGCGCAGAACACGACGGCACTGAACGCCATCTGGTAGCTCATCAGCCACGCGAACCAGTGGCCCCAGTGCAAGAGGACCGCGGGGATGAGCACGTCCGCGACGGACCACCCGCCGCGGCGGACGGCGGCGAGCAGCAGCGCGACCGCCGCCCCGACGAACGCGAGCGTCGCGAACATGCCGGCCCGGAAGTCGAAGTCGGTCAGCCGCAGCGACGCGTACCAGAGGGACTTCGCCAGCACGTACCGGTGCTCGTTGTGGTGGGCCGTCACCCACGCCCACGAGAAGTCCGGCCGGAGCACCTCGGCCATGAGGTACCACTCGTCGCTGTGCGGGCAGTTGCTGCCGAACGCGGCGACGAACCCGACGGCGGCCGCGAATAGCCCGGCGGCGGCGAGCGGAACGACACGGGCGGTCATGAGCGGGCCTTGCGAATGCGCGAACCGGACGGCCCGGACCGCCCTCCGGGTCCGTATGCTGCCATCAGGCGGAGGAATCTTATGGGCGAGAAGAAGAAAAAGGTCCGCGTCGAGCTGCGGCGGAACCGGTCGAAGCCGCCGCGGGGGAACGACCTGACCCGGCAGTTCCAAGAGAACGCGGCCGAGGACGTGGCCAACACCGAGCGGGTCCGGGCGAAGGGGGACATCTCCCGCCACCGCACGATCGTCGTCGGCGACGACGCGGCCATGCCCGGCGTCGATGCCGCGTGCGTCCGCGGCCGCGTGTTCCGGGTCCACGGCCTGCACAGCTTCGTCGAGCTGGACGACGGCCGGACCGTCCGCTGCACCGTCCGCCGCGTGCTGAAGAGCCTGCAAACCGACGAGCGGAGCATCGTCACGACCGGCGACTGGGTGTGGGTAGCGGTCGGCAGCGACGGCGAGGGCGTCATCGAGCGCATCGACCCCCGCCACGGCGTGCTGACCCGCGCGTCCCGGCGGCGGGAGCACGTCCTCGTCGCGAACGTGGACCAGCTCGTCATCGTCATCTCGCTCGTCGAGCCGGACCTGAAGCCGCACCTCATCGACCGGTACGTCGCGTCCGCCGAGAAGGGCGGGCTGAAGCCGATCCTGGCGCTCAACAAGATCGATCTGACCGACCCGGTGCCGTTGCAGCCGCTCGTCGGCGCGTACTCGCGGCTCGGCGTCCCGACCGTGCTGACGAGCGCCCGCACCGGCGTCGGCATCGACCGGCTGCGGGGCTTGTTGAAGGGCCGCGCGTCCGTCTTCTCCGGGCAGTCCGGCGTGGGCAAGTCGTCGCTCTTGAACGCGATCGAGCCGGACCTGTCGCTGCGGGTCCGCGAGGTGAGCGAGACGACGAACAAGGGGAAGCACACCACGACGACGGCGGAGCTGATCCGCCTCTCGTTCGGCGGGTGGGTGGTGGACACGCCGGGCGTGCGGCAGCTCCAGCTGTGGGACACGCGGCCGGAGGAGGTCGAGGGGTACTTCAGCGACCTCCGGCCGTTCGTGGCGCTGTGCCGGTTCCCGGACTGCACGCACACGCACGAGGCCGGCTGCCGGGTGAAGGACGGCGTCGCCCGGAAGCAGATCAGCGACCGGCGGTACGTCAGCTACCTCGGCCTGTTCAACGGCGTGGAGGAGTGACCCATAGTAGTAGGCACACTCCGTGTGCCGTCTGCTGTCGGTCGCAGCGGCTTCCACGAACCCGCCGACACGCCAAAGAGACGGTACACGGAGTGTGCCTACTACTATTACAACCCGCACGTCCGCCGCAGAGTTGCTCGTTCGCCCAGCGTTTTCAGCCCCCCGCGGCCGGTTGAGTGCAAATCGACCCCGCGCAACTGGTATGCCACGGTAGCGTCGGCGTGGCGCGGTTGCGCCGGTCCTGGCGCGCGACGACCGGCCCGACCGGCACAACGTCGCTAGCTTCCGCCGGGCGCGCCCCGCAAGGTTTCGCGCACCCGCCCGCTTTGCCGGAATCGAACGACCCGCACGACGGGCGCATTCACATCCAGATAGGCGAGATTTCTCGGCTTCGCCGTCCTCGTTCGCTTTCCCATTCCCCGTTTGCGCGTCATCTTTCCGCAAGCACACGGCTTGCCCCATCGCGTTGGTCAGCGGCAAACGGAAGGTCGCGGCGGGGGGCGGGCGGTGTGTGGGGAACAGGGAGTGAGAGAGATGAACGTTCGCCGATTGAAGGTCTGTACGCTGACGGCGGTGGCCGTCGGCCTGACCGCGGCCGACGCCTCGGCGTTCGGCGGGCGGTTGCTGGGCGGGAAGTCCAAGGGCGGGGACTGTTGTGCCCCCGCCGACCCGTGTGCGACGGCCGGCGGCTGCGGCACGACCGGCGGCCCGGCGGCCCCGGCCGCGGCGGCCCCGGCGGCCGCCCCGACGACGGGTGGTGCCGCAGCTCCGGCCGCGGCCCCGGCCCCGGCGTACACGACGGTGAAGGAGACCATCATGGTCCCCACCAACGTGCAAGAAACCCGCACCGTCATGAAGAGCGAGTGGAAGGACGAGACCTACACCGCGACGAAGACGGAGCACGTCAACGAGACCCGGACCCGCACCGTGCAGGTCCGCGTCCCGAAGACGGAAACGGTGATGGAAAACCGGACCGTGACCAAGTGGGTCAACGAGACGGTGATGGAAACCCGGCCGGTCACGAAGTGGGTGACCGAGACGGTGATGGAAAAGAAGAACGTCACGAAGAAGGTCCCGGTCACGCGGACCGTCACCGTGATGGAGACGAAGTGGGAGACGCAGCAAGTCACCGAGATGAAGGAGCGGACGAAGCGGAACGTGAGCTACGTGCCCACGGAAGTGACCGTCGGCCCCGGCCTCGGCGACCGGCTGAAGGCGTTCTGTGACCCGTGCGCCCCGCCGCCGTGCGGCAAGACGGTCACGGTCTGCAAGAAGCAAGTGTCGTGCGAGAAGGTGTGCGAGCCGGTGACGACCTGCAAGAAGGTCAAGGTCTGCGTGCCGGTCACGAAGCAGGTCTGCACCTACGAGTGCGTGACCGAGTGCGTGACGGTCCCGGTCTGCAAGAAGCGGTGCGTGACGGAGAACGTCACCGTGCCGGTCTGCAAGAAGCGGTGCGTGACGGAGTGCGTGCAGGTGCCGGTCTGCAAGACGACGTACGTGTGCGAGTCGCGGACGGAGAACTACACCGTCTGCGTGCCGAAGTGCGTGTCCTACCAGGCCACCCGCAAGGTCTGCGTGCAAGTGCCTTGCACGGAAACCGTGACGGTGTGCAAGATGGTCCCGAAGGTGGTCGAGCGGCAAGTCGCGGTCGCCCCGGCGTGTGCGGCCCCGGCCGCCTGCGGCCCGACCGGCCCGGCCTGCCACGACGCCTGTGCCCCGGCCTGCGAGCCCGAGTGCGACCGGCCGAGCCTGCTCGACCGGATCAAGGCCCGCCTCGCGAGCCTGAAGGGCAAGAAGTGCGATAGCGGTTGCGACAGCGGCTGCGCCCCGGCCCCGGCCTGCGGCGGCTGCCACTAAGATGTAACCCGGCCGGAGGGCAAACCCGTCCGCCCTCCGGCACACAATCACGAACCCCCTGGGTGGCAACCCCCTCGCCGCCCAGGGGGTTCGGTGTTTTTGTAGGGCGAGTTTCCAACTTGCCCGTTGGCAGGCGTTGCGGCGGGTTTGGTTTTTGACCCGGCGGTCTGGAGTCGTTACGCTGCGGGTAGTCACCAGCGGAAGGGTGAACAGATGGCGGGGATGTGGGCGACCGGGGACGAGGCGGCACGATTGGCCGCACGGGGGTACGAGTTGGCCCAGGTCGGCCACCAGTTCGGACAACTGATCACCGCGTACCGCGCCCTGTTCGAGCAGCTCGGCCGGCAAGGGTTGGGCGAGAGCGAATTCGTGGCGAAGGCCGACCGGGCGACACTCGCCCGGCTGGAGGTCGTATTGGAGGAAGAGATCCGCCCCGAAGAGCGGGCGGTGTGGGCGGCGTTCGCGGGCCTGTTCGGGTTCGCCTGGGGGGATTGCGTCCGGGTGGCCCACCCGTCGCACCCGCCCGCCGACTTGGAGCCGTCCGGCCTTCAGTTCAACCCGCCGTCGGCCGGGCCGTTCGCGCTACTCCAAGGGCGGGCGCTGCGGCGGGACGGGCGGCCGGGCAGCCGCACCGCGCAGGCGTACCTGCAGCCCGGTGTCACCCAGGTGACCGTCCTTTCGTCGGCCGCCGGGCGCGGCTAGCGGGAGATCGTGGTTGTTTGACGACGGGAGGGCACAACCGATGGGCGACTGGTCGCCGCTGGAAGACGATGTCCTACTCAAGGGCACGCTGACCGTGTTCGTCCGCCGGCGGGACGGGCGGCCGTGCCGCGGCCAGCGGGTGACGATCAGCGGGTGCGGGTTCGTCTGAGGCGGGACTTCCGCCGTCACGGACGCGGACGGCACGGCCTCGGTCGAGGCCCCGTTGGGAAAGGTCGAGGTGCGAGTCGGCGGTGTCCGCGAGGAGGCGTGGGTCGCCGTGGACCTGGAGACGGTCGTGGAGATCGTTCTGCGCTAGCGCGGCAACGGCCGCAGGAAGGAGGGTGCGATGATACGCGATAGCATACGGCGGTCGTTCGCGGCCTCCCGTAGCTCAGTGGTCAGAGCGCGGGCCTTATAAGCCCGTGGTCGCGGGTTCGACCCCCGCCGGGAGGACTGTCGATTCACCATTCAGGCCGATAAGCGGCCGCGCTGGGCCTCGTCAACTGCTGTAAACTATCCAGATGGCCGCTCACCAGTCGCCCGCACCAATTTCGTCGGCCGAAACCCGTCGGCGGCGGGCACGGGCGTTGCGGTTGGCCCGTGCGGTCGGGTTCGTCGGCCGCGTCGAGTATCGGCATGTGTACAGTCAGACGGGCGGGGCGCAGTACGGTCGCGGGGCCGAGGAGGGCGGCGACCTGCTCACCGTGTACGCCGAGGCGTTCGAGCGGGACGCCGACCCGGAGGACTTCTCCCTCCGCGCGATCATCGCCCACGAGCGGGGCCATCAACTGGTGGCCCGCCACCCGCGGCTCGCGGCTCAAGCGGCCGGGTCGTCGCTCGCGGCCGAAGAGGTTCTCGCTTCGATACTCGGGGCGTTGGTGCTCGGGCCGGGTTCGGATCGTGACGCGCTGATGGCGAAGGCGACGGCCGAAGTGTTGGTCGGCGGCACAAGTGCGGACGAGGCGGTGAGGCTTGTCACGAACCTGTGGGAATCGCTAGAGGGGCTGCTATGATCGGTCACAAGAAGCTGAGTGAAGTGCGGGCGGAACTGGAAGCGGCCCTTGGCGGCGGCCCGCCCGGCACGGGCGAGGTGGCGGAGTCGTTGCGGCGATTCTTGGCGGCCGGCACTGTCGAAGGCAACAAGGCATCGTCGAATCCGGCCGTTTCTCAAGACGCTGCGAAGCGTGATGTACCTGCCGCGATTCCTACCACAGATTTGGATCGGTAGCCCGCCAAGAGGGTCTCAGATGTCAAAGGCCGCGGCCGGGACTACCGGGTTCTTGCTCGGTGCGGTGGTCGGTTGGGGCTGCGTTCTTATCGTTTGCGAGATGATCTGGGCCTATCGCGAGCGGATATGGCCCCCGACGGGTGAAGACCTCGAATACTTCGGCGTAATGATCCACCTGTTTCTTGCGAAATGCGTCGGCGGTCTCATGGCGGCTGTAGCGGGCGGGGCACTCGGCTGCTGGCTCGCGGTGCGAGAGTCGGGTGACCACCCGCCCGGCTAGCCCACCCGCGGCCGCGGCGGGGGGAGGCGGCCGCTGCCGTTCGGCGGGCCGTGCGGCGCGTCGAAGTGGACGCTCAGCCGGCCGGAGTCGTAGGCCGTCGGGCCGGCCCACATCGCCGCCTCCACGTAGCTCTTGAAGTGCGTGCCGATCAGCCGCTGCCACCCGCTGCCCAGGCTCGTCGCCGCCTGACTCGCGCTGATGCAGATGCCGGCGTCGGACACCTTCATCAACGTCTCGACGCCGCGCTCTTCCAGGTCGAACGTCACGAACGACCGGCCGGGGCCGGTCCAGTCCGGGTACATCTCGCACGCCCACGTCATCCGGTAGCCGGGCGACCAGACGACGACCGTGCCCCACAGGACGCCGCCGCCGCCGTGCCACGCCTCGTACACGCGGCCGCCGAGCTGCCCCTCGATCACGAACCCGGCCGGGTTCTCCGCCGAGAAGAAGTCCTTCGGCCACCAGTTCGACGTTTCCTCGACGAGCGCCGCCCACACCCGCTCCCGCGGGGCGCGGATCGACACCTCGAACCCCACCTGGTAGCTCTGCGCCGGTTTCATCATGCGGGGGTTCAACATGGGAGGCGATCTCGGCGTTATTCAAAGTAGTAGGCACACTCCGTGTGCCGTCTCCTTCACGCCGCGGAGACCGGCACGGAGTCGTTGCGACCGACAGCAGACGGCACACGGAGTGTGCCTACTACTATTTCCGCGCGGTACACTACACCTTAGCCTACTAATGCGAGCGGGGGAAACATGTCGATCCGACCAATTCTCGCGATTTCACTCGTCGTACTGTTTTCGCAGCTCGCCCAGGGTCAAACCCGGCCGCCGCTCGACCCGGAACCGAACGCCCCGTACCGCTGGCAGGTCGGCCTCCGCTGCGCAGACCACCCTGTCCTGTCCGACGTTGTCCGCACGCAACTCGCCCGCGAACTCCGGGCCGCGCTCCAGGCGTCCATCGAGTCGGCCGGCGAGGTCGAAGTCATCGACTTCACGAAGAACCTCGACGGCAAGAACCCGCTCTGGAAGGCGTTCGCCGAGAAGGGGTGGGCCGCCCTCGACCCGGATTCGTCGCGGCCGGTCAGCGACGTCAAGTCGCACGTCCTGACCGTGGACTACCGCGACGGCGTGTTCCACCTCGCTGCCCGGCAGCTCGACGGGTTCACCGGCATCGCGTCCCCGGTCCTGCGGAAGCAGACGACCCGCACCACGGACATGCTCGGCCGCGTCGCGTCCTTGCTCGTCGAGCCGGACTTCGGCCCCGTCGGCACGGCGTTCCCCGTCGTCGGCGAGGAGAACTACATGAAGGTCACGTTCCGCGGCACGGCCCTCGCGCCGGCGGACAAGTGGGTCAAGAAGGGGGACGTGCTCATGGCCTCCGCGGTCCGGGACGTGACGAAGCCGGCCGACCCGAAGAACCCCCTACCCCGCGACTTCCGCGGCCAGATTCCGACGATCCGCACGGCCGTGCCGTTCGTGTACACGCTCTTGAAGGTGACCGAGAAGGTGGACGACACCGGGTCGTGCAAGTGCGTGATCCTCACCCGGTTCAAGGACCCGTTCGGCCGGGACGCGCTCAACCGCGACGCCCGCCGCCGGACCGGGGTGCGGGTGATGAAGCTCGCCACCGTCGAGACGAAGGTTCGCCTGCGGCTCGTCAGGCCGGACGGCACGCCGCACGTGAAGGGGTCGCTGATCCAGGTCGCGGGCACGGACATGGACTTCGACGCGCAGCCCGGCCCGGACGACGTGTTGAAGTACGAGAACGGCACGTACCGGTCCGGCCGCGTGTTCAACAACGTGGCGTGCATCCAGGTCGGCGTCGAGGGCGGCAACCCGCAACTGTTCCCGATCCCGGTGCTGGGCGACGACCCGGTCGTGCTGCGGTTCGACGTGAAGCCGGAGGACGAGGAGCGGGCCGTGTTCGCCCGCGAGTGCAACGACTACCGCGTCCGCGTGGCCGACCTGTTCGTGTCGCAGCGGGCGCTGTTCGAGAAGGTGAACAAGCTGCTCGACCTGAGCAAGAACCGCGACGCGCTGGCGGCGGCCGAGAGCGGCCAGACGCAGCTCGCGGCCGCGCAGAAGGCGCTGACGGACGAGCTGAAGCAGCTCCGGGAGAAGCCCCGCGCCGCCGAGGAGGGGATCAAGCGCATCCTCGATTCGAGCGAGAAGCAACTCGCGGCCGTGGACAAGGGGCAGAAGGACATGGCGAAGACGATGGGCCTGCTCCGCGACGCGGCGAACGCGTCGGCCGACTCCGGGAAGTTGGAGGTCGAGTTCCGGTCGAAGGAGTTGGCCGAGCGGATCAAGGAGTACGTGTCCCACGGCGACGTGCCGGAGGCGCTCGAAGCCTACGAGAAGCTCATCAACCTGATCCCCGGCGACCAGGCGGTCAAGGACGCGCGGGAGAAGCTGCTCGCCGAGTGGACGCCGAAGGACGAGGAGCACCGCAAGGCCCGCGACACGATGAAGAAGTGGCTGACGGTGAAGACGTTCGACGAGTACAAGGAGACGGTGTTCCTGCTAAAGCGGGCGAACGAGGTGCTCATCAAGAAGAACGACAAGCTCGGCCTGCGGAAGCTCTTGAACACGTTCGAGCCGGCGTACACGGCCATCGGGAAGATGCTCAACGACACGGACGGCACGACGGACGAGGGGGTGAAGGCGGTGAGGGAGTTGGAGAACCTGACGGAGATGGTGCGGATCATCGAGGACGACGCCCGCCAGGCGCTGAAGCGGCTGGTGGGGGAACCGAAGTAGTAGTAGGCACACTCCGTGTGCCGTCTGCTGTGGGTCGCAGCGACTCGAACGAACTCCCCGCGGCACATAGTAGTAGGCACACTCCGTGTGCCGTCTGCTGTGGGTCGCAGCGGCCCGGACGAACGCCCCGACCCGCCGAGGAGACGGCACACGGAGTGTGCCTACTACTCTGCCGGTCACAGCGGCCCGGACGAACTCGCCGATACGCGGAGGAGACGGCACACGGAGTGTGCCTACTACTATGGTGGGCCGCGGCGGCTCGGACGAACTCCCTGATCCGCCGAGGAGACGGCACACGGAGTGTGCCTACTACTCTGCCGGCGCGAACCGCGCCTGGAAGAACCGCAGGTACTTCGGCTCGTACACCATCCTCAATCCCCGAATCCTCGCCCGCTCGTCGTGGACGGCGGCCACGCTCTCGGCCACCACGTCCATGTGCGCCTGCGTGTACACCCGCCGCGGGATCGTCAGCCGCACCAGCTCCAGCTTCGGGTAGTAGTGGTCCCCGGTCTCCTTGTTCCGCCCCGCGGACACGATGCCGCGTTCCATCGCCCGGACGCCGCTGTCCGCGTACAGCTCCGCCGCCAGCGTCTGGGCCGGGAACTTGTCCTGCGGCAGGTGCGGGCAGAACTTCTTCGCGTCCAGGTAGATCGCGTGCCCGCCGACGGGCCGCACGATCGGGATGCCCCACTCGACGAGCTTGTGCCCGAGGTACTCGACCTGCCCGATGCGGGCGCGGATGTGGTCGTCCTGCACGCTCTCGACGATTCCGCGGGCCATCGCCTCCATGTCCCGCCCGGCCATCCCGCCGTAGGTCTGCAGCCCCTCGAACACGACCACCAGGTTCGTCGCGTCCTCGAAAATCTTGTCGTCGTTGACCGCCAGCCACCCGCCGATGTTCACCAGCGCGTCCTTCTTGCCGCTCATCGTGCAGCCGTCCGCGTGCGAGCAGAACTCCCGCAAAATCTCCGCCACCTTCTTGTTCTGGTACCCCGGCTCCCGTTGTTGAATGAAGTACGCGTTCTCGACGGCCCGCGTCGCGTCGAGGAACACCTTGATCCCGTGCTTGTCCGCGAGCTGCTTCACGGCCTTCACGTTCGCCATGCTCACCGGCTGCCCGCCGGCCATGTTCACCGTCGCGTGGACCGTGATGTACGGAATCTTCTCCGCCCCCACCTTGCGGATCAGGTCCTCGAACTTGTTCAGGTCCACGTTCCCCTTGAACGGCAACTCCTTCTCGGGGTCGTGGGCGTCGTCGATGATGACATCGACGAACGTGCCGCCGGCCAGCTCCTGGTGGATGCGGGTCGTCGTGAAGTACATGTTGCCGGGGATGAAGTCGCCGGGCTTAATCGTGACCTTGCTGAGAAGGTGTTCCGCCCCGCGGCCCTGGTGCGTGGGGACGACGTGCTTGAACCCGTAGTGCGTCCGCACCGCGGCTTCGAGGTTGTAGAAGTTCTTGCTCCCCGCGTACGCCTCGTCGCCGAGCATCATGCCGGCCCACTGCCAGTCGGACATGGCGCTCGTGCCGCTGTCCGTCAGCAGGTCGATGTAAACGTCGGCGCTCCGCAGCAGGAACGTGTTGTACCCGGCCTCACGGATGGCCGCCTCGCGCTGCTCCCGCGAGAGCATCGCAATCGGCTCGACCATCTTCACCTTCCACGGCTCGGCCCACGACCGGCGGGCGGGGCGTTGGGATGCGTCCATCTGGCGTCACTCCACGGGCGGAACCTCGGGCCGGACCGTTTCGCTATTCTAATCCCGGACTCGTCCCCGATTTCCCTTCCCTCGGAGACCGATCATGGCCGCCACCCGCCGCACGTTCCTCGCCGCCACCGCCGCCGGCCTCGCCGCCACCGCCCGCGCCGAAACCAAGAAGGTCCGCGTCGGCGTCATCGGCTGCGGCAGCGTGTCCGGCGTCTACCTGCCGCACCTGGCGACGTGCCCGCACGTCGAACTCGTCAGCGCCTGCGACATCATCCCCCAGCGCGCGAAGGCGCGGGCCGAGAAGTTCAACGTCCCGAACCAGTACCCGGACATCGAGAAGATGCTCGCCGGGGCCGCGTTCGACCTGCTCGTGAACCTGACCGACATGCAGGAGCACGAGCGGCTGAACAAGCTCGCCATCGCCGCCGGCAAGCACGTCTGGAGCGAGAAGCCGCTGGCGAACTCGCTCGCCGCCGGGCAGCAGTTGCTGGAACTCGCGAGGAAGCAGGGGACGAAGCTCTGGGGCGCGCCGGCGATGGTCGTCAGCCCGGCGTTCGCGTTCATGGCGAAGGCCGTCGGCGGCGGGAAGCTCGGCCGCGTCGCGGCGGCGCACGCCGACTACGGCCACACCGGGCCGGGGTGGTCGTCGTTCTTCTACGAGAAGGGCGGCGGCAGCTTGCCGGACCTCGCCGTGTACAACCTGACGACGCTCACCGGCGTCCTCGGCCCGGCGAAGTCCGTGACCGCGATGACGAGCGTCGTGACGCCGACCCGCAAGATCGACCGCAAGGGCGAAATCAAGGTGGAGGCCGAGGACAACGCGATGGTGCTGATGGACCACGGCAACGGCGTGATCTCGCACGTCCAGTCCGGGTTCAACTACTTCAACCCGCACGGCCACGAGGCGAAGGAGGAAACCCGGCACAGCATCACGATCGTCGGCACGACGGGGTTCCTCGGCCTCGTCGGGTACGACTGGGAGCCGCACGGCGTGGACCTGGCGACGGAGAAGGAGCCGAAGGCGAAGCGGTACGTCACGGAGAAGTCGGACTTCGTCTGGCAGATGGGGGCGTCGCTGGCGGCCGAGAGCCTGGCGACGGGGAAGGAGCTGCTCGTCACGCCGGAGCACGCGCTGCACGTTCTCGAAATCATCCAGGCGACCCGCGAGTCGCAGGACACGGGCCGCCGCGTGGGCCTCAGCTCGACGTTCAAGTGGCCGGTCGTGGCGTGACCGCCGCTACAGGCCGAGGGCGGCGAGCGACGGGGCCTTGAGCAGGTCGCCCCCGAGCTGCCGGAGGGCCGCGTCCGGCAGCGCCCGCAGCTTCGCGAGCGATTCTTCCGAGAGAGAGCCGAAGCGATCCGTGAGGAGCGCTTCGAGGAGTTCGATCTGCCCGGCGCGGCGGCCTCGCTCAAGCCCTTGCTCCACGCCCTGCTCCAGCGCCTTCTCGTAACGGGTCTTGTTCACGGCCGGTACTCCTTCGATACTGTTCGCTTCCAGTATACGCTCGAACTCCTGCGTTTGCGCCGGGTCGAGCGGCAGGTAGGCTTCCACGCAGTCGCCCAGTAGGAACCGCTGCTGCTCCGTCAGCGGGGCGGTACCGAGCCGCCGTAACGCCTCGGCCCCGTACTCCGCCGCACGCTCCCGCGGCAGCCGCATCAGCGCCGACAGCGCCACGCCGAGCCAGTTGTCGCCCCGCAGGTACGCCTCCGCGTCCAGCCCTGGCAGGCCGACGTACAGGTAGCGGAACGTCAGCACGTCGAACTCCCAGAACGCCTCGACCACCGTGTCCGCGCCGAGACCGTCCAGCCCGACCTTGAGGTAGATCACGATCGACAGCACCGGCAGCCCGTGCCGCTGCCGGAGGTGGACGTAGTACGCCGGCAGCCGCGGCTTGAGCACCGTCGTCTTGTCCGGCGACTCGATCTCGACGTGGACGAGCGCCAGCCACTCGCCGCCGACCGGGTCGAGCGTCCGCAGCCGGGCGACGAGGTCGAGCCGGTGGCGGTCGCCGGCCGGCGGGTCCGGCAGCAGCTCCGTGTCGAGCCACTCGACCGCCGACAGATCGAACCGCCGCGCCCAGTCGGCGAAGAACAAGGTCAAGAAGTCCGCGAAGAACTCGCGGACGATCGTCTTGAACCGCTGGTCGTGGTCGGTCATTTCTCCGTGTACACCACGAACCCGATCATCATCTCCTGCCACGTCTGGTTGCCCCACCGGACGGTCGCCGCCGGGTCCGGGTTCGTCGGGTTCTTCGCCGAGTTGTCGTACCACGCCGTACACTCGATCCGCGACCCGGCCGGGATGTCCCGCGGCTTCGCCAGCTCGTAGTTCGCCTGCCAGTTGAAGTCGTACTTCGGCACGTTCAGCAGCACCTCCCGCGTGCCGTCCGGCGCGACGAGTTCGTACTTGAACGCCTTGCCGCGGACGTGCATGTGCGGCGTCATGATGAACAGCCGCGAGTCCTTCGCGAACGTGAACTTCGACTTCACCTCGTGGTTGTCCGCCCCCGGCGGGATGCGGAACTTGCCGTTCATGATCGACCAGTTGTGAATCTCGTGCTTCGGCGGCCCCTTCGCGTAGCAGATGCCGACCATCGACGAATCCTTCCCGGCCTTGCCGTTCGGCGTGTAGTGGACCTCGAAGATCAGCTGCGACCCCTTCGCGATCTTGCGGGCGTGGTCCTTCGGCAGGATGACCGGCGCGTCGCCGGGGACGTAGGCCCCGAGCATGTGCCGGCCGAAGTCCGCGCCGGCCAGGTCGAACAGCGTGCCGCCGGGCGGGAGGATGAAGCAGATGATGTGGTGGACGACGGCCCGGTACTCCGGCCGGACCTCGACGGCCTCGATCCACTTGTCCTCGGCGAACGGCTCGCCGACTGGCACGTACTGGTACGGCACGCCGATGCCGAGGAACGAGTTCGCCGGGACCGGGAACGGTTTCTTCATCCGCAACACCTCGTCCGGCTCGCGGGGCAGCCGCCACCCGTCGAGGAACGTCCGCGGTTGCGGCAGGTCCTTCGCGCTGCCTTCCGGGCAGCCCTGGTCGATCCACGCGAGCAGCGTCGCCTTGTCGTCGGCGGACAGCCGGCGGTCGTTCTTGAAGTGGCCGCGCGGGGCGTCCGCGTGCCACGGCGGCATCACGTCGTCCGCCACGACCTCGCGGATCATCGCCGACCAGCCCTTCGCCGCCTTGTAGCTGTCGAGCGCGAACGGCGCGGCCTCCCCGGCCCGGTGGCACTCCTGGCACTTCGCCTGGATGATGCGGGACACTTCCTTCGTGTACGTGACGGGCGGCCCCGAGTTGGCAGCCGGCTTCGCGCGCGTCAGCTTGCACCCGCTGGCCGTCGTTTCGGGGACTTTCACGTCCGTGCCTTCCAGCACCGCGTCGATGGCGTTCGCCAGCTCGCGGGTCGTCGCCTTCGCCTTGTGGACGCCGAGCGAGAACTGGTCGTCGATCCGGCCGCGGTAGCGGACCGTCCGCGTCGCATCCAGAACGAACACGTCCGGGACCCGCTCGACGTGGAACTTGTCGGCGACCGTCGTGCCGTCGTCCTTCAGCACGGGGAACGTCAGGCCGAAGTCCTTCGCCTGCTTCGCGACATCCGCCGCCGTGTCCGACTCGTGGCTGTAGACGGCGACGAATTGAACGCCGTCCTCCTTGTACTTCTTCGCGAGGTCGTTCAGCTTCGGGACGTAGGCGAGGCTGACCGGGCACGCCGTGCCGGGGAACGCGACGACGACGGCCTTCGCCGCCCGCGTGTTCTCGACGAGCGCCCACGGCTTGTTCGTGGCGGCGTCGGTCAGGGTGAAGTCGGCGGCCTTCGTGCCGAGCGGCGGGTTGGCGGCGAGGAGCGGGGAGGCGATGAGGAGCAACAGCCAACAGGAGCGGATCACGGTGGGGAACCTCCGGTTCGGGGGGGCGACTGCCATTATCGGGGGCGAGGACGGGTCGCGCCAAGCCGCAGAGTCGCGAAGATGGGAAGAGTCGGCGCGGGATTCCCGACGGGTTGTTTCTGACTTCCGGCTCGCCTCAAATCCAGAGGAGTGGAGCGAAACTCACAATCACGACGCGAGTTACGAAGAGGCCGGAATCTCGACCGATTTGCTGTCTTTTCGAGGGCCGGCAATTTTTACATTGTTCGTCTTGACAGGGCGGGGCGGTTTAGCGAAGGTATGCGTGCCTCTTCTCTGTTCCGGCCCCGCCGCTGATGGTGCAACGCCATCGACGGCGGGGTTTTTCTTTTCACCCGCGGTACCGCGCCTCCGTCACCACGACGACGTTCTCGTCCTCGAACACCTCGTACTCGACGACGATGGGCGGCGCGAACAGGATGCGATCGTTGCCGATCCGCGATTCGCCGACGGCCAGCGGCGAGCGTTCGAGCAACCGGTCCACCTCGGCCATCGCGTGGGTCACGGCCGACGCCTGTTCCCGCTCCGTCGCGGCCATGTAGGCCCACGCCAGGGCCTCGACCGCCCGCCGCGGCCAGACGACGCGGTAGTTCATTTCTTGTCCGTCCCCGCGACGAGGGACTCGAACAGCTCGATCGCCTCGGCCGTCGGCAGCGCCTGCCCGGCGCGGAACTCGGCGACCGCCGCCGCCCGCCGGGCGGCGGCCTCCGGGCCGTCCGTCTCGGCCTTCGCGTCCCGGTACGCGTCGGCGACGGACCGCTCCGGCAGGACGGTAACCATCACCCGCGTCGGTTTCGTTACCGTGAGGGGTTCGAGCAGGCGTAGCGCGCCCGACGGTTCCAACACGGCCTCGACACTCTTCGTCATGACCGACCTCGCAGTTCGCGGAAGAACGCTGTACCCGAATTCTAACGCATCCGACAACCCGATTCGACAAATCCAACGTCGCGCATCGGTCAGACGCCCACGAGTTCGGCCGCCAACAGGGGAGTAATCGTGGGGCTACCGGGCGGCGAGGCCTTGAGCCGGCGGGACGAACGCCACGCCCACCCGCGTCGGCGGGACGTTCGCGGCCGTCGCGAACGGCAGTACGATCGCCGGTTGTGCCGCCACCCGCGGGAACCGTTCGCGCAGCCCCGCGGTCGCGTCGTCCCCCTCGCGGGCCGCGTTCCACAGGATCACCCCGCCCCGCGCGTTCAGGTCCGCGTCGCCGGTCCACGGGCAGTCGGCCAGGTCCAGGTAGTCCATCGTCCCGCGGCTGTACAGGACCGGACGGTGAACGGAGTAACAGCACACCAATCCGGCCCGCCACCCCTCGCCGGCGACGACCGGCGGCGCGCCGCCGTAGGCGGCCGCCCACCGCCGGTTGACCTCGGCCGTCAGCTCGCGGCCGGGGAACGTCGTCCGGCCGCCGACGCCGTACAGGTACGGGTTCGCGTACTGCCGCCCCACGACGAACGCGAGCATCACCGCCGCGACCGCCGCCCACCGCCGGAGCGCGGCGCGCACCGCCGCCGGCGTCGCCGGGCCGCGGAACGTCGCCAGCGCCCAGACGCCGAACGGCGTCCACAGCGGCGACCCCCACAGCTCCCGCAGTTGGCAGCCGGTCAGCACGGACAAGCCGATCAGCGCGGCGAACGGCCCGATCACGGTAAAGTGCAGGAACGACGGCGAAACCGGTTTGGCTTCGACCGGCGGGTTCGCTTCCCGCCGTCGGAGCAGCGGCCAAAGCACGAACGCCACCGGCGCGAGCATGGCCGCCTGCGTGCCGAGGAACTGCGCCGGCTGGCTCACGTGCGCGAGCGCCCCGCGGGCCTCGGCCGTCCGTCGCTCGGCGTACCGGATCGTGATGAAGTCGTTCTTCACCAGCCACAGGGCGTGCGGCAACACGATCACGGCCGCGACCGCCGCCGCGAGGTACGGCCCCGGCGTGCGGAAGATCGCGCGGTGCCTCCGGTCGAACAGCACGAACGCGAGCACGGCGAGTACCGCGAGGCCGATGGTGTACTTGCACAGCACGCCGAGGCCGGTGACGCCCCCGACGGCCAGCCACCACCGCGTGCGGCCGGTCGCCAGCGCGCGGTGGGAGCAGACGACGAGCCACGCCCAGGCGAGGTTGAGCAGGACGTTGTTGCCGTACTCGGCCGGGTTGTTCGTCAGATACTTCAGCCCGTCGAGGGACAGGGCGGCGACGAGCGCGAGCGGCGGCGACAGGTATTCGCGGCCGAGCCGGTACGCGGCGAGCATCGTCAGCGACGACGCGGCGTAGCCGAGCAGGTAGACGCCCCACACGTCGCCGGGCGACAGCCGGGCGGCGAGGTCGGCCAGCCACGCCGGCACCGGCGGGTGCTTCGGGTAGCCCCATTCCCACGTTCCGCCCCACGACAGCCACTCGGCCAGGTCGAGCGGCGGGTTGTGGTGCGAAGCGACGACGGCGACGGTCCACACGACGGCGCGGACGACGAGCCAGACGGCGAGGAACAGCTCGATCCGGGCAACGGCTGACAACGGGGCGGGCGCGAGCCGGGGAACGACGAAGGCGAGCATGGCTGCAGTTCGTATCGCGCCGGTGGCCTGCCGGTCAATGCGAACGCTCGACTTCCGAAGTCCGGCTTCGACTTCGGAAGTCGAACGGGGCCAGCGCCGACGGAGGGTGGGGACCGCTCCTGCACCACATCGACTTCCGAAGTCGAAGCCGGACTTCGGAAGTCGGGCCTCACGCCGCCCGCAGCTCCACGCTCAGCACCGGCGACTCTTGCAGCCGCACCTCCCGCGACCGCTGGCCGAGCGAGTTGTAGAACACCACCCGGTCCTCGCCCGCCGCCCACACGGCGCTCGTCTTCAGCTCCCGTGGCCCCTGGACGTGGAACACCACGCCCCACGGCTTCCCGCGGCGCTCGATCGGCGTCTGGAAGAACGGCGTCTGATTCAAGTCCAGGGCGTCTTGCTCGCAAAGCGTCTGGCGGACGTACCGACACAACTCCTCGTAAGTCGGCAGGGCAACGACCGGCTCCGACATGCTTCCCCCGTGGCAGGCGTGACTGGCCGCCGTGCGACGACCGCCCCGCGGCGAGTGGTGAACTCGTCGTGACGGGTCCGGCCCGGCGTCAGGTGAGTGGGTGTGCCCAATATGTGCCACACGCTGGGGGACGTGCGCGGTCTGCCGAGGCTGCGAAGGGAAAGCTTCTCAGGAAATCGCGTCGGCCTCTGCGGGTTCTACCAGCGGTGCACCTGCCGCAGCGCCTCGTACACGACGATGCCGACAGCCGTGGACAGGTTCAAGCTCCGCACGTGCGGCGTGAACATCGGGATGCTGATGAGGTGCGCCGCGTACTTCTCGCGGATCGCCGGTGGCAGGCCGGTCGTTTCTTTCCCGAACAAGAGACAATCGCCGTCACGGAACTCGACGGCGGTGTAGCTTCGCGGCGCGGGGTTATCGACGAGCCACAGTCGTTCGAGGCCGAGTTGCTCGAAGTCATCGAACGAGTCGTGCCGGTGGAGATCGACGTGCGGCCAGTAGTCGAGGCCGGCCCGCTTCAGCTGCTTGTCGTCGATGGTGAACCCGAGGCGGCCGACGAGGTGCAGCCGCGACCCGGTGGCGGCGCACAGCCGGGCGACGTTCCCGGTGTTCGGCGGAATCTCCGGCTCGAAGAGCGCGACGTGGAGCATTATCTTGTGGAACCCTGAGCGGAAGCGACGGGGTGCGGGACAGGCTCCCGCACCCCGTCGCTTCCGCTCAGGGTTCCACCTCCGGATGCGAACCTGCGGCCCCTGTCCCGATTGTTCTGTCGAAGCCGATTGTACGTGGCGGGGAAGCCCGGAAACGGCCCGCTCCGCCGCCGCCGCCGCTTCGCCTCAAGTCGCCGGGTGGGACAATCAGAGTATGAGTGAATCGCCTCCCCCGCCCCGCCTCCGGCTCGACGGCATCGCGTGGGCCTTGCTCGCCGTCGGATGCCTCGTCGCCGCCGCCGTCGCGACGTACCCGCCGCTGACCGGTCTCGACCCGCTGCTCGGCCCGGACACGGCCCTCGTCGTCGCGCCGTTCGCGGACGCCGTCGGGTTCGCCGCGTTCGTGTATCTCGCCGGTTGGTTCCTGCTGACGCTGCTCTACGTGCTGCGCCGCGGCTTCCTCCGGCTGACGGTCCGCGCCCTCGGCTGGGCCGTGTTGACCGCGACGGCCGCGACCGTCGCCGACTACCAGATGGCGAAGCTGCCGCACCCGGCGTCCGCCTACGGCGCGGGCGGGTCCGTCGGCGCGTACTTGCGGTTCCTGACCGACGACCACGTCCCGGCGAACCTCGTTTCCACTGTCATCGGGCTGTCAGTCCTCGTCGGCGTGCTGCTCGTCGCGGACCACCTCGTGCGGGCCGTGCTGCGGTACCTCTGGAAGACGCTCCGCGGCCTGGTCGCCGGCTTGCGGTTCGGCAACCGACTGGTGGAAGTGGGCAGTAACAAGGTCGTCCAGGGCGTGACGAAACTCGCGACCCGCGACCCCGCGCCGCCGACCGCCCCGCCGACAACGCCCGTCCGGCCGGTCGTCGCCGACATCGGCCCCGTGCCGATCATCAGCCACACGGAGGTCGTCGATCTCGCCGCCCCGCCCGCGGCGGAACAGGAAACGCTCATCGACTTCCAACTGCCGTCGCTCGCGCTCCTCAACGACGCCGACCCGTTCCCGGTCGAGGACCACGAGTCGTTCCTTCGCGAGCGAGCGACCCTCCTCGAGAAGACGTTCGCGGACTTCGCCATCAACGTGAAGGTCGTCGGCATCCACACCGGCCCGGTCATCACGCAATACGAGATCGCGCTGGAAACCGGCCTGCGGCTGAACAAAGTCACGACGCTCGCCGACGACGTGGCGCTGAAGCTGAAGGTCCCCAGCGTCCGCATCGTCGCCCCGCTGCCGGGCCGCGACACCGTCGGCATCGAGGTTCCGAACGAGCACCGGCAGACGGTCCGCCTCAAGGAACTGATCCTCGCGACGCAGGCGAAGGCCGCGAAGATGAAGCTGCCGGTCTTCCTCGGCAAGGACGTGGAGGGCCGGCCGCTCTGCTACGACCTCGCGGACATGCCGCACCTGCTCATCGCCGGCCGCACCGGGACCGGGAAGTCGGTCTGCCTCAACACGGTCCTGCAGAGCTTCCTGTTCACCCGCCGGCCGGACGAGTGCCGGCTCATCCTGATCGACCCGAAGCAGGTGGAATTCAGCGGGTACGCCAACATCCCGCACCTGATGCACCCGGTCGTCACGAAGAACGAGAAGGCGGAAGCAATTCTCGCGTGGGCCGTGGACAAGATGGAGGAACGGTACGAGCTGCTCCGCCGCGCCCGCGTGCGGAACATCGCCAGCTACAACGAGCTGGCGTGGGACGAAATCCTCCGCCGCGTCGATCCGCAGGACGAGAACGAGCGGCAGAAGCTGCCGGCGAAGATGCCCTACGTGGTGATCGTGATCGACGAGGTCGGCGACCTGTTGATGGCGATGAAGAAGGAGGTCGAGTCGCACATCATCCGCCTCGCGCAGAAGTCGCGGGCGGCCGGCATCCACCTGATCCTGGCGACGCAGCGGCCGACGGTGGACGTGGTGACCGGCCTCATCAAGTCGAACCTGCCGGCCCGCATCTGCTTCCAGGTGGCGAGCCGATCGGACAGCGGCGTCGTCCTCGACGAGAAGGGGGCGGAGAAGCTCCTCGGCCGCGGCGACATGCTGTTCCTGCAGCCCGGCACGAGCACGCTCGTCCGCGGGCAGGGGGCGTATGTGGACGACCAGGAAATCGAGCGGGTGACGGCCGCGATCGAACTGGACACGCCGAACTACGACACGGAGCTGCTGAACGTGAAGGCGAAGACCGGCGACGGCCTCACCGCGGACGGCGACCTGGCGGAGCAGCTCCGCGCCCGCGACGAGATGTACGAACAGGCCATCGAGATCGTCGTCCGCGAGCAGCGGGGCAGCACGTCGCTGTTGCAGCGGGCGTTGGGCATCGGCTACGGCCGCGCGAGTCGGCTGATCGACTTCATGGCCGAGGACGGCATCGTCGGCAGCTACAACGGCAGCAACGCCCGCGACGTGCTGGTAACGCCGGAGGAGTGGGAGTCGCGGAAGGCCGGGGTGGGCTAGCCGCGGACGATCACGTCGCCGGCGCGGGTGTGACGGTCGCGCCGAGCCGGGCGGCGACGGCCAGCGACGCCTCGTACTTCGCCTCGGCCGCGCGGCGGGCCTCGTCGATCACCTCGACGACGAACCGCTGGCCGGCCGGCGGGAGGTCGTCCCACACGGCCGCCCACCGCGACCGCAGCCAGCCCGCGGCCGCCGCCCGTTGCCAGTCGATCAGCGAGTGCGCCCACCGCGCCGCCAGCTGCGGGCCGGCCGTCGTCAGCACCTGATCGGCCAATGCCGGCGGCGGGGTCGGGCCGGTGGCGTCGAGCGCGGGCCAGAGCCGCGGGTTCTTGAGTGACTCCCGGAACTCTTGCAGCACGGCGGTCCCGCCGTCGGCAAACCCGCCTGTGGAGAGCGATTGCCAGGCCGCCGCGAACCGCTCGACCGCCTGTTGAATCCGGCCGGCCAGCTCGACGACCTCCACCTTTCCCGCCGGAATGAGATCAATCGTCTCCACGTCCGGTCCCCACTGGCGGCGGCCCGTTAACTCCACGACTTCCAACTTCACCGGGCCGTTCGTCAGGCGCGGGGGAGGGTTTCGCGGTTTCATGATTGCATCACCTCGAAGTACTCGCGGGCCAGCGGTTCGCCGTCGGCGTCGTCCACGGCCCGGAGCAGAACTTCGTACCGGCCCACGCCCCACAGCGGCACGTTCCGCACGGCAAACACGAAGTCCCGTACCCCGTCGCCCGCGCGGAACGTGATGGTGTACGGCCCGTACGTCTCCGTCAACCGTTCGCCGTCCGGGGCATCCGCCCAGCCGAATTCCAACTCGAAGTCGTGCGCCCCTTCTCCACCGAAGAACCGTGTAAACAGGCGGAGTACCTTGGCCGGCTTCGGGTCGGCGGGCGATAGGCCGAACCGAGCGGGGACGAGGTATTGGTAGGTCACCCCGCGCAACGTGTACGGGTTGAACGGCCGGGCCGGCGGGCGAACCTTTGCCGCGCGACAGAGCAAAAAGTGTTGAACCGTGGGCCGGTCGTTCATGGCACGTCCCATTCTACCAGACCGCCGCCTACGGCTTCGGCACCATCGCCGTGAACGGCGGGACGAACGCCTGCACGGCCGTCATCGCGCCGACCACGCACGCCAAGAAGACGCTGTGCCAGACCACCGCCTTGAAGATGTCCGCCTCCTTGCCGATCTGGTTCGTCCCGGCCGTCGCCACGCAGATGCTCTGCGCGTCGATCATCTTCCCCATCACCCCGCCCGTGCTGTTCGCCGTGCAGATCAGCACCTCCGCCTGCTCCCGCGTCAGCTCCGGCAGCACGCCCGTGTCGTGGACCTGCCCGGCCGTGATCTTCTGCAGGCTGCCGAACAGCGCGTTGCTCCCCGCGTCCGTCCCGGTCAGGAACACGCCGAGCCAGCCCAACAGCGCCGCGAAGAACGGGTACAGCACGCCCGTCTCGGCGAACGCCACGCCGAGCGTCGCGTCCATCCCCGCGTACTTCGTCACGTAGCTCAGCCCCAACATGCACGCGATCGTCGGGATCGGGATCTTCATCTGCACGAACGTCTTCACGAACACCCGCAGCAGCACCGCCGGCGACGTGCGGAGGAACAGCGCCGAGATGAACACCGCCGCGATGCACGGCGTCCCGGCCGCCGTCAGCCACTTGACCTCGAAGATCGCCTTCTCCAGTCGCTCCGCGCCGGTCGCGCCGGGCTTCTGCAGGCGGTCGGCGCGTTCCACTTCTAAATGCAGCGACGGAATCTCGACCACGTAGTACGACTTCGCGACGCCGAGGTCGATCGGCCCGGCCTTCTCGACCTGCCGGGCGATGCCGATGACGCCCAGGCACAGTGCCATGATGACGAACGGCGACCACGCCTTCGCGACGAGGCCCGGCGTCAGCGGTCGGGTGTCGGCGTGCGTGTCCAGGACTTGCTTCACCTGCTCGACCGCCTCCGCCGCGTGCGGGTCGGTCGGCGAGGCGGCGGTCGGCGCGGTCGGCTTGCCGGTCATCGGGTCGATGTCCGCCGGGAACCGCCACTCGTTCTTCGGCTTCCACACGAACCGCAGGAACAGGGCGAGCGTCACCATCGAGAAGATCGACCCGCCCACGTCCGTCAGCGGCCACAGGGCGATGCCCGGAATCCAGTTGTGCATCGTCGCGAAGAAGTACTGGAAGACGCCGAACGACCCGCCGCCCACGAGGAGCGCCGGCCACACCTCGAACGTCTGCTTCCAGGTGCAGATCACCTTCACCATGTAGAACGGCACGAGGCACGACAGGAACGGGAGCTGGTGGCCGCACATGGTGCTGATCGCGTCGCCGGGGATGCCGGTCACGCCGGAGAGGACGAACACGGGCGTGCCGAGGCCGCCGTAGCAGACCGGCGACGTGTTCGCGATGAGGCAGATCACCGCCGCCCGCAGCGGCGGCATCCCGAGGCCGGCGAGCATCGCCCCGCAGATGGCGACCGGCGAGCCGGACCCGGCGGCCCCTTCCATGAGCGCGCCGAAGCAGAACCCGATCAGCACGGCCTGTACCCGCGCGTCCCCGCTGAGGCCGCCGATGGAGCGGCGGATGATCGCGAACATGCCGGTCTCGACGGTCAGGTTGTAGATGAGCATCGCGCCGAACACGGTCCACCCGATGGGCAGGAGGCCGAAGGCCGCGCCGTTGACGAACGACAGCACGGCCTTGTCCGCGGGCATCTTGAACACGGCCACGGCGAGGAGGATCGCGACGACCGACCCGGCCGCGCCGGCCCAACTCGCGACCCACCGGCGGCCGACGAGCAGGTAGAAGAGGACCAGCACCGGCAGCGCGGCGACGAGCGTGGACGCGAACCGGTTGTTGAGCGGATCGAGGTTTTGAATGTAGGTATCGGCGAGGAGCATGGGAGGTGCGAACCCGGAGGGAGGTAGTTCCGACGATGCTATCAATCGCTGCCTTCGACGCAAGCCGGAAGATCGAAACCGGGGGAACCTTGCGGGTGCGGCGGTCGGGGTGAAATGCGTGAAGTGGCCGCGCCGCGGTAGCCGAGTCAATGGGGGGAAACACTACCGGCAGCGGGCTTCACGCGGACTCGGCCAACGGGACGGTCGGTCCGCCTTCGCCCAACCGTTTTTCGCGGAGTATTGCTCATGATCCGCACGTACAAGGTGCTCCTCATCGTCGGCCTGACCGTGTTCGGCGTCTGGGGGTGCGGCAAGTCCGGCACGCCGACGGCCGACGGCGGCTCCCCGGCGGCGAAGGTCGCGAAGCTGGAGGAAGACTTGAAGGCGGCGACCGCCGCCCGCGACACGTTCCGCCAGAAGCTCGCCGCGGCCGAGGATCAGATGCGAACCGAAATCGCCCGCGGCCAGGCGCTCCAGAAGGAGCGCGACGACCTCTCCGCGAAGCTGAAGCAGAAGGGGACCGAGTACAAGGAGCTGCAAGGGCAGTACGAGGGCTTCCGCAAGAACCTGAAGGAGTTGCTCGGCAACGCGGAAGTGGCGATCACGCCGAAGGCCATCCCCGCGACGCCGGTGAGCCTCATCAAGTAAAGAATGGCCCGCAGATGACGCCGATAAGAGCGCAGATGAAAACCGGATAAGACCGAAGAACGATCTCGGTTTTGATCCTCTTCATCTGCGCCGAAGTCCGCGTCATCTGCGGGCCATTCTTCTTTCACCTCTCCCGTCGTGGCGGTATCATCAAGTCGCACGCCGCCCGTCCCTCTCTCACCCTGTCAGGAGTTGGCCATGACGCCACGCGACGCTCACGACTGCCCGGAATGCCACGGCCTGTTCGCCGCCACCGACCGCCGACGGTTCCTCGGCCGCACGGCCGCCGCCCTCGCCGCGCTCGGCGGCGTCGGCACCGCGACCCGCGCCGAGGCGAAGGCCAAGCCGGCCGAGGACCTGGTGCGGGAACTGTTCTCCACGCTGACGGCCGCGCAGAAGAAGGTCGTCGTGCTGCCGTGGGACCACACCGTCACGAAGGGCCTGCCGACGCGGCTCGGCATGTACAACGCCCCGATCCTGAACCAGAAGATGTCCGCCCACTACACGAAGCCGCAGATGGACCTGTTGGACAAAATCTTCCGCGGCATCTGCGCCGAAGGCGACGGGTACAAGCGGCTGAGCCGCGGCGGGAACTTCGACGCGAGCGGGGCGTTCACGAACATCGGCGCGCACGTCTTCGGCGACCCGACGGACAAGCAGAAGTTCTCCCTGGTGTTCAGCGGCCACCACCTGACGGTGCGGTGCGACGGCAACTCGGAGCCGAACGCGGCGTTCGGCGGCCCGATGTACTACGGCCACACGCCGGACGGCCTGAGCGACGAGAACGTCTTCTTCTACCAGACGCAGGCGGTGCGGAAGGTGTACGACGCGCTCAACGAGAAGCAGCGGAAGGCGGCGAGCATCGAGGGGACGCCGGGCGAGCTGGCGAAGTCGGTCGAGTTCCGCAAGAAGCACCCCGGCCTGCACGTCTCGGAGTTGTCGAAGGACCAGCGGAAGCTGGTCGAGGACACGATGCGGGAGCTGCTGTCGCCGTTCCGCAAGGAGGACGCGGACGAGGTGATGGACATCCTGAAGGCGGTCGGCGGGCTGGAGAAGGTCCACCTGGCGTTCTACTTCGAGGAGTACGGCGACGCGATCAACTGGCACTTCTGGCGGCTGGAGGGTCCGGGGTTCGTGTGGAACTTCCGGGTGCTGCCGCACGTTCACACCTACGTGAACATCGCGAAGCTGGCGTGACGGCAGGAGACTAATTGCAAGGTTGTGAAGGCGCTGAGAGAATTCGATTCGATCTCCGCGCCTTCGCGATTTTTATGGGGCCCGTCTTCGGAAGCGACTCTGAGCGAAGGACGTCCTCGAGCACCCACGCCGGCGGCCCGTGGGACACTTCGGGGTGCAAGTGATCGTCACGCGAGTGCCCGCTTAAACAGCCCGCTGTTGGAGCGCCTCATGCCAACGACCTACCATTCCGCGAGCAAAGGTACGATTCAACGCGTCGTCGATTGCGAGTGGTGTGGGTGCCAATTCGAATACACCCTGATGCGTCAAGGCATCGTGCCGGCCCCTTCGTGGTCGGAGGAAGACGATACGGATGCGGCCGTCGAGGCTCGCCAGCAAGCACACCTTGATTGGACGTACGGTAACGAGCACGACCCCGTGCCGTGTCCCGAGTGTAAGCGGTATCAAACGGCCATGCGGCCCGCCGTCCAACGGTACTACTACGGGCGACAGAAGATATTAGGTTTAGGTCCGACCGAGTCGTTGCTCTTCCTGGCCGGGGTCATGCCGGCCCTCGGTCTTCTATTCATGGGGGGCGGTCCGCAGGCCGCATACCCGCTCTGGCCGATCGGGGTCGCGGCCGCACTGCTACTCGTCGCGGCCCTCGCGTATGTCGTCCAATCGGCTCTGGCCGGGCGGTACGACCCGGAACGCGACCCCCGCGGGCCGGCCGACCGCGGGGTCGTGGTTCGGTCGGGCCGGGCCGGGCCGGGCGGTTAGCGGTTCGCGGCCGTTTTCGGCTTTCGACCGCCCGTCTTGCTCGACCCGGCGGATTTCCCACGCCTTGACCTCGTCGTCCTGACTGGCCGTCACGATCCGCGTGCCGTCCGGGCTGAACGAGACGGAAAGCACGTCGTCCTTGTGTCCCTTGAGCGTGAGGGTTTCAAAACCGGTCTTGGCGTCCCAGATTTTAACGGTTCGGTCCCAACTCCCGGTCACGACCCGCGTGGCATCCGGGCTGAAGGCGGCGCAACTCACCCCCTCCGTATGGCCTCGAAGGGTGAGTAGTTCCGCTCCCGTCTGTGCGTCCCACACTTTCGCGGTCTTGTCCTGGCTCGTCGTGATGATTCGGGACCCGTCCGCGCTGAACGTGGCGGAGACGATGCCGTCGGCGTGCCCCTTTAAAATTCGGGTGGCCGCCCCGGTTCCCGTATCTCGCACCGTGGCCGTGTTGTCGGTGTCATCGGTCGTGACGACGCGGGAACCGTCCGGGCTGCGTGTCCGAATTTCGTCGGGCGACTCCTCCTTGGGACGGGGGTGGGCGTGGGCTTCCCCCATGGCGTCGAAGACTCGGGCCGTGTGATCCTCGCTGGCCGTCACGACGAGCCTTCCGTCCTGGCTGAACGCGACCGAATTCACCGCCGCCTCGTGCCCGGTGACCGTTAGGAGCAGTTTCCCACTGGCGGCGTCCCAGTTCCGTACCGCCCGGTCGTCGCTGGTCGTTACGATCCGACTGCCGTCCGAGCTGAACGCGGCGGCCGTCACGGAAAGGTTGTGCCCTCTGAGCGTGAGCGTATTCGCCCCGGTTGCCGCGTTCCAGACCTTCGCCGTCTCGTCCTTACCGGCCGTCACGATGCGGTCGCCGTCCGGGCTAAACGCCGCGGAGTACACGGCCCCGTCGTGTCCCTTGAGCGCGAGCACTTCCGCCCCGGTTTTCGCGTCCCAGACCTTCGCCGTGGCGTCGAAACTCGCGGTCACGATGCGGGCACCGTCCGGGCTGAAGGCGGCCGACTTGACATGAAAGCTGTGCCCCTTCAGGGCGAAGATTTCCCGGCCCTCCTTCGCGTCCCAGACTTTCGCGGTGTCGTCCCAACTCGCGGTCACGATGCGGGCACCGTCCGGGCTGAACGCCGCGGCCGTGACGCCGGCGGCGTGGCCGCCGAGCGTCTGAAGCACCGTGCCGGTTTTCGCGTCCCAGACCTTCGCCGTCTTATCGTCGCCGGCCGAAACGATCCGTTCCCCATCGGGACTGAAACGGGCGGATTGTACGATGTCGGCGTGCCCCTTGAAGGTGACGACCGGCCTCCCCGTTCTCGCGTCCCAAACCCGCGCCGTCTTATCCGCGCTCGCGGTGACGATGCGACGGCCGTCGGGCGCGAACGCCGCGGCGATGACGCCGGCGGTGTGCCCGCCGAGGGAGAGCAGGTGGGGGTGACACAGCCGATGAACGTAGTGCCAATCCCATCCGCGTAGCTTCGGCGGGCAGAGGTCGAGGAACATCCGCGCCCGCGGCAACTCGTTGCCCTGAAACGCGAGGTGGGCGAGGTTGACGTTCCGCGCGAACGCGAGGCGTTCCCGCTCGTCGGCGATGTCGTCCTTCACTTTTCGGGCGATCCCCTCCGCCACTTCCGCCCGCCGCCTCTCCCCTTCGGCCGCGTCGCGGGCTTCTTCGGCCTGCCCCTTCAATCCCTCCGCGATCCCCTTCTCGGCGACGGCCTCGCGCCACAAGGCCGTTGCCGTGGCCGCGAACGCCCCGAGGAGCACGACCGCGGCCGTCAGCACCCACGCCGCGGCGGCCGTCGGATTCCGTCGGCCCCAGAGCACCGCCCGCTCGATCCGCGTCGCCCGCCGGGCCGCGATCGGCTTCCCCTCGATCCATGCCTCCAGGTCCGCGGCCAGCCCGTTCGCCGTCGGGTATCGGCGGTCCGGCTCCTTCTCCAGGCACTTCAGGCAGACCGTCTCAAGGTCGTGTGGGATGCTCTTCGACACCGCCCGCAACGTCGGCGGGTTCGACTCCTGGATCGTGATGAGCAATTCAAGGTCCGTGTCCGCCACGAACGGCTTCCGGCCGGTCAGGCACTCGTACAGCATCACCCCCAAGGACCACACGTCGGCCGGCGGGCCGACGAACTTCATCGCCTTCGCCTGCTCCGGGGCCATGTACGCCGGCGTCCCGGCCGCGTCCTGGGTGCGGGTCAGGTCGCTCGCCGTCCGCTTCGCCAAGCCGAAGTCGGCCACCTTCGGCGTGCCGTCGGCGGCCAGCAGCACGTTGCCCGGCTTCAGGTCGCGGTGGACGATCCCCAGGTCGTGGGCCGCCCCGACGCCGGCCGCCACCCTCGCGATCAGCTCCGCCGCCACCCGCGGGGCGAACGCGGGGCCGGCCTTGATCCGGTCGGCCAGCGTGCCGCCGGTCAGGTACTCCATCGCGATGTACGGTGCGGAGAGAAGTTCGGGCCTGTCAGCGGAGCTTCCCACGGCCCGAACGCCATCGCACTCGCCGAAGTCGTGGACCTCCACGACGTTCGGGTGCTTGACCGCCGCGATGACCTGCCCCTCCGCCAGGAACCGGGCCTTGTTCAGCGGGTCGGTGCTCAGCATGAGCTTGAGCGCGACCTTGCGGTCGAGTTTCGTCTGCCGGGCCTCGTAAACGACGCCCATGCCGCCGCGGCCGATCTCGCGGAGCACGTCGTAGCCGGGAATGGTCGGCAGGCCGAGCAGCGAAGAGGCGGACGGGACGGCCGTTTGTACCTGCGTGCGGTCGGTCGGCGTGGGGTCGGTCATGGGCGCGGCCTCGGCGGGATGCGCCGATGGTAACCGATGCGCGGGCCGGAAGGAAGCGACCGGGCGGATTCTGACGGCTTTGTTCCCTCCCCCCTTGGGGGGGAGGGTTAGGGAGGGGGGTAAGCCTTCCTCCCGCGGTGAGGATCGCGTTCGAGGTGGGAAGCTCACCCCCCTCCCTAACCCTCCTCCCCAAGGGGGGAGGGAATAAGACCAAAACCGTCGGCCGCGCCAACATCCGCCGGCCGCTGGCGTTACACCCGTATGAACGGACGGGTTCGCGGCGGGCCGAACGCCCCGGTTGCTGGACGGACACGACCGGCCGCGGTATCGTGGAAGCAGCCCCCGCACCCGATACCCCCGACCCCGCCGACCCGCGTGGCGCACGACCCGGACGTCCTCCTCCCCGGCGAGGAGCTGCGATGGATTGAAGCCGCCCAGCACGGCGACCGGCAGGCGTTCGCCCGCCTCGTCGAGCACTACTGGGACCGCCTCTACCGCTGGCTGTTCCACCTCACCCGGAACCGCCACCAAGCGGAAGACCTCGCCCAGGAGACGTTCGCCAAGACGCTTGCCGCCCTCGGGTCGTTCCGGCCGGGCAGCAACTTCCGGGCGTGGCTGTTCCGCATCGGGCACAACAACTTCGTGAACCTGAAGCGGGGCGAGCGCCGCACGAAGCAGCAAATGCCGGACGACGTGCCGGCCGCGGCCGCCGGCGGCGGGACGCTCGACTACCTGGCCGACCGCGAGGCGCTGGCCGTCGTCGTGAAGGCGATCCAAGAGTTGCCGCCGGAGTTCCGCTCGGCGCTTCTGCTGCACACGCAAGAGGGGATGTCGTACCGCGAAGTCGCGGCCATCCTGAAGACGACGGAGGAAACCGCCCGCTGGCGGGTGTTCAAGGCGCGACAGAAACTGATGAAGGTATTGAACCCGGAGTTAGTGCCACCGGGGAAATGAATAGAGCCACAGATAAACACAGAGAGCACAGATAAATCCAAGAAATGATTTTTTCTGATCTGTTTATATCCGTGTTCATCTGTGGCTAAATGTTGGTGTCATCATGAAGTGTGAAGCCGTACAGAATCGGTTGCTCGACTTGCTCGGCTCGGACGTGCCGACGGAGTTGCTCGTTCACGTGGACGGGTGCGAACTCTGTCAGCGGTTCCTGGAGCGGGCGCGGGCGCTCGACGCGGAAATCGCGACCCTGCCCGTGCCGTCGTCGGAGGCGGCGAAGCTCGCGTACCTGGATTCGCTCACCGCGGCCGGGCCGGTCATCAAGACGGTCCCGTCCACGCTGGCCCGCGGGTCGGTGTCGCTGCGGGAGCTGCTCGCGAAGGTTCCCGTGCGGCCGGTGGCGACGGCGGCCGCGGCGGTCCTCGTCGGGGTCGGCGTGTGGTCCGCGTGGCCGGTCGGCGGGCCGCCGGTCGCGAAGGCCGACCCGCCGCGGCACGAGTTGCTGCAAAAGGTCGTGACGCTGAACACGGAACTGGCCGGGGTCACCGCGCCGAAGGACCGGGTGGCGAAGCTGGCCGGGCTGGCCGCGGACCTGCGGTCCGAGACGCGGGCGCTCTCGAAGGCGGCGCAAAAGGACGACATGCTGGCTCTGGCGAAGATGTACGAGAGCGTGGTCAACCGCGGGATCGTGACGCAGGCGGAACAAATCACGATGTTCAACACGCCGTCCCCGGCCGAGCGGAAGGCGGCGTTGAAGGCGGCGACGGCCGAGCTGTCGCGGGCGGCCACGGAAATCACGGCCCTGGTGCCGACCGCGTCGCAGCAGGTGCAGCCGCTGCTGCGGCGGATCGCGAACACGGCCCGCGACGGCGAGGCCCGGCTGCTCAAGCATCCCGACGGGGGGGCTTAACCGTGCGCCGACTCGTCTTCACCACGTTCGTTCTCACGTTGCTCTCCGTGTGGGCGTCCGGCCAGTCCGCGCCGGGCGGCCCGCTGGCCGGGGAGCAGTTGAAGCTGTTCGAGGGCAACCGCGGCCTGCTGGAAGAGTTGGTGGACCGCACCGTCGAGCTGGCGAACGCGGACACGCCGGTGGCGAAGGTGCGGGCGTGTCACGAATCGACGAAGGCCCTCGGCCGGGCGCTCCGCGACGCGGCCGACCGGGACGACGCCGACCGCGTGACGGAGTTGAGCGACCACCTGACGGCCGTGATCAATCACGGACTGGTTCCGACGATCGACGACGCGCGGAAGACCGTGCCGGTGGGGACGCAGGCGGAGAAGGAGCTGTTCGAGCTGACGAGCGTGGCGACGCAGGACGCGGAGCGGTTCGAGCTGGCGATCCCGGCGCTCGGCAAGGTCGGCGGATCGAGCAAGGTGCAGGACGCGCGGGCGAAGCTCCGCGGCGCGAACGAGGGCCTGAAGGACCGCAACCGGTCGCGGGAATAGTAGTAGGCACACTCCGTGTGCCGTCTCGTTCACGCTCCCAGCGAGTTCGTCCGGGTCGCTGCGACCGACAGCAAACGGCACACGGAGTGTGCCTACTACTTTGTCCCCCTTTTCACCACCACCCGTTCTCCACTCCGAAACGCCTCCGCCGTCAGCCCGGTCGGGTTGCTCCGCACCGTGACCGCGCCGGCCGTCCACGTGTCCCACACCGGGGCCGGCCCCGCGTCCCCACTTCGCACCGCGGACTCTCCGCGATTCCCCCGGCTCACGACCACGAACGCCGGCTGACACCACGTCACCACCGCCGCCGGCAGCGCCGCCCGGCTGCCGTGGTGCGGGGCCATCAGCACGTCGCACGCCGTCGGCGGCAGCCCGAGCACCCGCGCCGCCCCCGCTTTCTCCAAGTCGCCGGTGAAGAGGAACGTGTGCCCGCCGTGCTTAACGTGCAGCACCAAGCTCCGCTCATTCTCGCTGCCGTCCGGCCCGTCGCGCGGCGGGTGCAGCACGTCGAACGTCACCGCCCCCGCCGTGAAACGATCACCCGCCGCCGCGACGCGGCTCGGCACGCGGCGGTCCCGCAGCGCGAGCAGCACGTCCGCGACCTCATGCGTCGGCTTCGTCGCGAACGACGGTGTCATCGTCACCTGCCCAATAGGGAAACGGCGAAGCAGCTCGACGAGGCCGTTGAAGTGGTCGAGGTCGGCGTGCGAGAGGAACAGCTCGTCGATGCGGCCGATGCCCCGATCCCACAGAAACGGGGCGACGATTCTTCGCACGGCGTCCGGCCCGGCCATCGACCCGGCGTCGTAGAGCAGCACGCGGCCGTCCGGTGTTTCCAGCACCGTACACCCGGAAACAGTTTTAACAACTGGCAATCGACTTGACTAGAGCATGTGTTCCCGTGTACAGTGGCCCGACATTGATCTTTGACAACTCGGTCCGATAACGTGGTCCGGGCGGGTCGAGCCTTCGGGAGTTCCCTACCCGGATCGTGGACGTGTTCTAGGCTTCGGCCGACCGTCCATCACTCAACCGGAGTTCTGCCAATGAACGTGACGAAGGTGGAAGATGTGCCGTCGCTGGTCGAGCAAGCCCAAGTCCTGATCGAGAAGCATCACGGCGATGCCGTCGATGCCGCCCGATCCATCGGCGAGCTTCTGGCGTTCGCCAAGAACGTGCTGCGTGGCAAGTATCAGAAGTGGGCCGAAGACAACATCAAACTGACGGATCGCATGGTGCGGAACTACAAGAGGCTGTTCGAGAACTGGCACTTGGTCGAGGTTGCGAAAGGCAACGGCGTCTTCGGCAACAGCGACGATCAGTACCGTTACACAATCGTCGGTTGCCTCAAGTGCATCAGCAACGGCGGTAAGAAGCCGACCAAGAAGAAGAAGAAGGCGAAGGCCGAACGTCGTCTGCGGGTCGAAGCCGACGTATTTACGGCTGCGGCGAAGAAAGCGAAGGTGAGCCAAGAGGCTGCGGAACTACTTCTTCGTGAACTCGGCTACAAGGTCGAAGTTCTGACGCCCGCCTAATCGTCTGCGGAAATCAATTTCCGGTCGAATTCATTGCGACGTATTTTTTACCACGCCGGAGGCCCGGCGTGGATTTGCTCCAATTCATGAAATTCCACTTTCTCGTTGACATTAGAAGCGTAAGCATGGGAGAATGTTCACGACAAATTATTCAGCTAAAGGTGGCAAATGTCTCGACTTCCTCAAATCGCAGGTATGACACCTGAATGGCGTGCCGAAATATCTCAACGTCTGAACATTGCTAGGGTCTACTCAAGTGCTGTGCTAGTTCACGGGTCAAAGCTTCCACTCAAAAATTTTGAGATTGGAACCGCAGTTATGCTAAGAGTAGACGGTGAGACTTTCGCCATTACAGCGAAGCATTGCGTGACCGACGATATGGAAATAGTTTGTAATAAAGAACAGGGTAGTTTCGATAGGCCGCTTGATATTCTCGGCAGCGTAGAGCATCAAACGCTTGATTTGGCTCTTGTAAAGGTGCGTGACACGAGGTTTAATGCGATAAGCATAGATCAAATTGCCATTCCTAATCCAGCCGTATTAACATCTAGGTCGGCACAAAACGATGGAACGGTTATCTGGGCCGCTGGTTATCCTGCTTGCGAGATTGATGTGGTCGGTCCAAATTCTTTGGACATCGGACTTTATGCAACGGGTGTCGAGTTTGTCAACGTAACTGATGAGAGGATAACGGTCCACTTTGCGGAAGAAGGAATACGAATGGGTCACGATGGATCGTACCCAAGACAAGGACCGTATCCTCAAAGGCCAAACGGGATGAGTGGCGGCGGAGTGTGGGCGCAAATGGCCCACACGGGAGGATTGTTCACTCCTGAGCGTCATGTAAAGCTGTTCGGTATATCGGAATCTTGGCTGCCCTCAACCCGTGAATTTTATTCGGTGAATTCTCTACAGATTCTTCGGCTGTTGTTTGAGACGCATCCCGATATTGCGAATAACCATAGGCACCTTTTACCTCAGTGACGGCAAAGTCGTAATTCCTTCAAGAAGTCCTTGTAGCCGTCTTCACTGAATACAATGTCCGTGTGATACTGGCTGGCTTCGTAGTTCATGCTCTTGACCCGGAACGTCACCGTGTCCGGGTCGTAGATCGTCAAGAAGGCGGGTAGTCCTGCCCGTGTCGCCAATCTCGCCAGCGTCGTGTTGTTGGCGTTCCGCACGTTCTTGTCCTTCGCAGATGCGTTGACGTGCTTGTATTCGACGAGTGCGACCGGCTCGCATCTGTCGTACTCGATGGTCTTAAACGTCTCCATGTCAGCTTCTCCTTCCCTGGTGATGATGGCGTCGATGTCCGTCATCGGTAAATTAGTAGACCAAGTGCGATGGCGTTCACTGATCCAAGAATCACGCCACCCATTTCTCTCAATTTTACGGTTGTCATCACTACTATACATTGTCCTCCGTGTTTTCACTAAATGCGGAATTCATCTGTTCTGAACCCGGTAGCTCGTTGCTACCGGGTTTCTTCCTTTCAAGCTCCTTCACTAAATCATCGTCCTCTTGGATGATGCGAATAATTTGCCGTGCCGTGTAGCCGGTCAACTTTCGCTTCTTGCCCTTGTAGCGAACGAAGACCGTCTCCAGTAATTCTTCCCTCCGCAGCGCATCCAGCAAGGCGTTTAGCTCGGCCGTGATTAGCTCGATGTCGTCCAGGTCGTTCATTTGGCTCCTTTGACCGTGTTCACGATCATGGCCCGAAGGATGTCGGCCTGGGAGATTTGGTAGCCGGTTCTCTCTTGCTCGGCCCGCATGTGTTCCTTGAACTGCTGGAACAACTCCGGCGTCAACTGCACCGTCACCTGGGTTGATGGCCTCTCTGGGTTCTTCGTTCTCTTCACTGAATACTCCTTGTGGTTTTGGACAAAAATATCTATGCACCAGGACGTGTTTTCTCTCGCAAAAATGTTACCGACCTGCTAATATATGGTAACGGTGAACAGCAACCCGACCGGAACCCGTCGGCCTGTTCTGACAAAACCTGCGACGGTCTGACCAGTGGTCAACCGCACCAGCTACGGCGACGAGGCCGTTAGAGCGTGTCGCAAGTCACAAGGTAATCTTTACGTTCGGAAACACTGTACCAGGACTGCCAAGTCGTAAGACGAGTTGTGTGTTATCTCGGCAGCACAGGGCGTAGAGTTAGGCGTGTAACAACAGGTTCACTGACCTAGCGATAGTGTCATAAAGAGATGTCTTCTTCAAGAGGTTGAAGCAAGAGTAGAGCGTTACGCCCGTAGCTCCTCTTCCCTTCTTCCTTTTATCTTTATCTCTCTTTATCTTCACCTGGGCCTCGGTACGCACTTCGCCGACCCTTCATTGAGTACAAACGAAAACGGCCCGAAGGATCGTGAGACATCCTTCGGGCCGTTTAGCGTCGAGGTTGAAAGAGACGGTTACTTACGGTTCACCGAATCCATCCAACGAGTTATTTACGCATCGCCGTTCTGGTTTTGCCACACCCGCACGGCTTCTTCTTCTCGATGGCTTGCTTGGCGGACTGCACGGTGATCGTCGGCTTACCGGCACTGGCCGCAGCAATACGCATCAAGGCTATTCTCTTCTTGTGGTCCGTGACACCGGCGAAGTGAATGAACTGGCCGGTGTGCCATTCTTTCATGCTCTTGTCACGGAACCATTCCCAATGCAAATCACTCGGCATGTCCCATACCTTATAACCGTTCATGCACAGGCGGATGCTGATATTGTTCTGTTCGCTACAGTGCCGACCGATGAACGGCTTCGTCATCGGCTTGAACGCATCACGGTGTTCCCGGCTCGCCACCCACACGCCGCTGTTGAGCATATACGGCGGAACCACGGGCATCGGGTATCCCTGGCTTTTGACCAATTCTTCGATCTCCGTGTAGTACCACGCAAAGCCGCCGGTCATGTACGGAAGGTCGTCGTGCTTGCCGACGTGATCTTCGGGAACAATCTCGAACAGGTTCGGTGCGCTGTCCCGGACAATCACGTCGGCGTCGATGTAAATGATCCGTTCGTAGTGGTCGAAATACTGTTCAACACGGAACTTGTCCCACAACGGGTAGATTGGAATCGTCGCCGTGTTCGCCGTGATCTCGTGGTAGTCGGCGTTGCACTTGCTGGCGTAGCGGCGGATCGACTTCCGGCTGATGTCCAGCATTTGTAGGCCACGGACGCCGATGCCGAGTGTAATCACGGCCACCTTCGATGTCGGCGTGATCGTCGGCAACGGTGGCAACGGAACCGGCTCGATCATGTCGTTGATCGACCAGAACGGCGTTGCCGCAGCTACCGTCAAATCCATCTTGTTGTTCGCAAACTCGGTCATGGCATCGTCACCGTTACTGTAGCCGGATAGTCGCAGCACAACGGGCAGTCGTCGTTGTCCAGGCTCATGATGTTCTCGCCGTCGCAGTCCCATTCGCTCAGCGGCTTCTTGTACGTCGCCACGATGTCCGGCCCGGCGAACAACTCGAACACCATGTTCGGGCCGTTGCAGTACAGGTAGACCGTTGCGGACGTGCTGCCCTGGCAGTCAATCACGTCAAGAACGAGTTCGTACCAGAAGGTTTCTTCCGTGTCGAAGGCCAAGTTCCAGGTGCGGTTGAACCCGGCACAGTCCAGGCACTCGTCGGACGTTACGCCGCTGACGACCGCCGTGGCCGTTTCCACGCCGTCGCAACACTCGCCGTCCGGTATCTCGTCGCAGCACAGGTCAACGAACTCGGCCGGACATTCGGTGAACGGAATCCCGTTGTTCGTACCCTGTTCCAGCACGACGCACCCTTGACCGTTCCACTCGGCTTCCCACTTGCACAGTTCCAGGTTGCCGTCATAAAGCTGGATTGACCAGAACCCTTCGCATTCCTCATCGCCGGGCGGCGTGAGGTACAATAGGTTCCCGCCCGGCCCTTCCGCAATGTAGGTGCTGCCGGTCAGAACGAAGGCGTAGGTGACGCCGTTGATCGTTACCGTGAAGTCGCACTGGTCGCACGGCGGCGGCGGCGGGTCGTCGATGCACGGGTAGCAGCACGGCAAGCTGATGTAGCTGGTGCTGTAGCTGTCCTGTTCCAGCGAACAGTTGTTGAAGCTGAACGCCGTCGTGGTGATCGCCAGTTGCGGCGACGGACAGCCGTTGCTTAACGTGATGGCTGTCACGGCCGAGAACGTGCCGGAGAGGTTCACGTTCAGCTTGCCGTCTTCGCCGATCTCCAGGCAGTTCCCGGCATCGACTTCCAGCTTACACCCGACCGTGTTCACCAAGCCGGGTCCGGCAAGGTCGGCCGACTGCACGCCGATCTTCTTGCCGCCCTCGAACGTGATCCCGCAACCCTTGTCCAAGTAGAAGTTGCACTCTTCCGCCGACCAGTTGATTCCCTCTCCGGCCGCACTCTCGCCGTCGAGGACGATGGTTCCGGCATCGCAGCCGGAAGGATCGTCCTCTTCTTCCACGATGCGCAGCCCGCAACAGGCTTCGACGACGCTGTTGGCGTTCACGACCCACACGCTACCGCCGTCCAACGTGTCGCCGGAACGCTGGCCCATGTACCGCCGACCGACGACCAGCGTGTCGTCGTCGTTGGCCGGGAGTGCGATGACCGAGGCGAACGTCTCCCAACCGAGGTTCACGGCGTCGTAATACGTCACCGTCCCTTCGTACTCGCCCTCCGAGGCCACGGTGATCTCGACCCACCCTTCCTGTCGGTTGCTCCCACCGGACGCACCGCTACCGCCCACGTCGGACTTGTTCAGTAGACGTGTGAGCTTGTCGGCCGTGCCCTGTGATAAAACGTAGGTCATGTGTTACGGTGCTAGGATGTTCGCAAATGCCCGCTGCTTGGAATCTTTGAACAACAGGTAAACGAGCGGGTCGCCCAACGCCAGCTTCCGGCCCGCACCATCGAGCGGAACCGGGTCCGTGACGAAGTTACCCTGGCTGTCCTTGATCTTCTCGTTCGGCATGACGGTCGAGACGTATTCGTAAGTCCCGCAGTCGAGAACACGCACGTCCCAATCAGGATCGCCAATCAGGAAAGTGATGTCGATCTGGTAGTAGTAAAGGTTCTGTTCCCAGACGGACTGGATTTCGTAGCTGCTACACTTCAACGTGTTCGGTGCGAATCCCAAGAAGGTGTCGTTGTTCACGGCTCCCGTGTAATCGGCCTTGCGGTTCCACGGTGCGAAGTTTAACCAAGTCGTGATCGTGAACCCTGGGATGTACCGCTTCCGCATGACCGGCGGCGAGAAGGCTTGCCCGTTGCTGGCCCGTACCTTCTTGCTCGGCGTGCTGTAGTCCGTCGTCATCGCCTCTTCGACTTCGATGGTCACGGACTTAATCATCAACGGCCGTAGCGTCGGGTCTTGGTTCGCTGCCGCCGTGGGTGCTTCACCGGCGTTTAGATCGGTGCTGCCGACGCCGAAGTCGAACGGCTTGGAATCGTAGTTCGCAGTGAACTTCCAGATGTTCTTCTGGCCCGGCACGGCCTCAACAGCTTGACCCTTGCACCGTGCCCACAGGTCTACTTCACTGCCGCCGCAATCGTACTGGCTGTACAAGCCCAAGTCGTACTTCAAGCCGACAGCCAGAGCTACGGCCCGTGGCCCGTCGTCGTCGTTGCCGTCGGATTCAACGATGAATTCCCGCTTGTATGTCCGGTATCCCTGCTCGTCGATGGAACCCGTTCTCGGCAGTTCGTAGATGTTATCTTCATCAATCGCCATGCCGTATGTAGAGTTACAGAACCTTAAATCCCACGTTGCGGTTCAGGATTTCGGCAATCTGACCGAGTAGCTGGTTCCCTTGCTGGCGAAGCTGGTTGCCCTTCTTCATCAAGTCCTCTTGCTTCTGGCCTTCCATCTCGAAATTCGCAGCGATGCGGGCGGCGTCCTGTGATCCCTTCAAGGCTGCCGCAATGGGCTTGAAGTCGGCCGTGCCGTTCTGCCCGATCTGGCCGGGATTGTTCAGCCGGTTGATTCTGTCCTGTAGCTTCTTCGTGTCCATCATGCCCGCTTGGAAGGCGTCGAAGAACTTGTCCACGGCGTTCATGTTCTGGCCGAACGGCTTGTTCCACAAGTCGTTCCAGCCCTTGTCACGGACTTCCCGCCCGCCCTGTACGAGTGCCTGATCGTCGATGGCCCGGCCGATGATGACTGCGCCCTGGCCGACGAAGGCGTCGGCGGCGTTCTGGGCCTTCGCCCAGATGTCCATCAATGCGGCCGTGGCTTTGGCGACGTGCTTCAACACGCTCAGGGCGATGTTCCCGAACTTGGCGAAGTTGTTCCCGGACGTTCCCAACGCTGCGGAAATGCCGTTCCCAAGCTGCTCGATGAACGGTGCAAGTGAAATCACAACCTCGTCGAACACTCGGCTAATCTTCGCCTGTGCTTGTTGGAAGGCTTCCGTTGCAAGCTGGGCCTTCGCTACTTGCTCGGTGCTGACCTTGTACTGGTCGGCCATCGCCCGGAGTTCTTGCGTGGACTTGCCTAACAGCCCGACGAGATTCTTACCCGTGTCTTCGCCGAAGGATTTCAGCAAGGCGTCAACTTGCTCGGCCGGGTTCTTGATGTTCTCGATGGCCCGGAAGAGTTCGTAGAACTGTTCTTCCGGGTTGAGCTTCACGAAGTCCGCCGCACTGATCTTCAACTTGTTGAACAAACTGGTGGCGACTTCGGACGTACCGCTGAGAGCTTCCCGGCCACGGCCCGACAACGTGATAAGACCTTCAAGGAAGTCCTTCGTGTCGCTGCCTGCGGCTTTGGCTGCACCGGCAATCCCAGAGAACTGTTCGGGTGTGAGGCCGAGAGACGTGGCGATGCTGCCTTGCTTCGCAAGGTCGCCGATCCGGTCAAAGGGTGACGTGAGGGTGTCCGTCAGCTTGCTCGTCAAGCCGGACGCCACACCCATCACGCCACCCGTCAGGACGGACTTGAACCCGCCCGACAGCCCTCCTCCGAGCTTTCCAGACAAGCCCTTGAACGCATCGCCGATCTTGGTTCGGATCGAAGACGCCCATGACGTGATTGTCTTTTCCGACTTGCCCAGACCTTGCGTGAGCGGGTTCTGGTTGGTCGAGAGTACAAGTGAGCTAGTGCCGAGTGTTTGAGCCATGCCTTATGTAGCATTGTTATTCACGGCTTTGGCCCAATCCCTTAGAGCTTGATTCGATTGCTTCGCATCGAGGCGTTCGGGCGTTTCCCAGCGTGGCACGAACTTGGCGATGGACGGCGGGTTCTTACATTGGGTTGCGGCCATCGTGTGAGCGATGATCGCACTTCGCACGTCGTCGGCCACGAACGTGAACGGCTCCAGGTCGTGATAGGCTTCGTACCATCCCAGTTGATCGGCGGTGAGTTCGTCGGCCAAAGTGAACACGCACTCCTTCCGTTCCCGTGCAAGACGGAACAACGTAAGTAGTGCTGGATTGGCTTTGATTAGTTTTTTTTAGCGTCGTGCTGGCCCACGGCGTTGACCGTGACGCACAACTCCAAGAGCTTCGTGGCCGTCACCGGGTCTACGCCTTCGGCGTCCTCAACCGTGGCGAACATCGGCTGGCCCTGCGTGTTCTGGACGCACAGGTGCAGCATGTAGAAGTCCGCCCGCCACGGAGTTTCCTTCATCGTGTTGTGCAGGTGCAGGACGTGGGCGAGTTCGCCCGCCGTCATCGGGCGAATCATCACTGCCACGCCGTCAACGTCGTGGCGGTGTGGTTCCGGCTTCTTGAATGGATTAGGCAACTGTCACCGCCCCGCAGACCTTGATCTTGACCGTGACGGAAACGATTTCCTCGGTGGTGATCTCCGATTCCATCGACATGACCACGCCTTTGAACGTGAACGTCTGCACGCCACCGGCCGTGACGCCGTTCTCGTCCGGCCCGCTGATCTTCCACTTGTTGTCGTTGGCCCCGGTCTTCTTCAAGCCCTTCAAGGCGAAGATGGCCGAGTAGACCGTGGCCGTGTAGTTGAACTTCACTTCGACCGTGCCGCCGTCGGCCAGCCCGAACAGGAAGTCCTTGTAGCCGTCGGTGATGCCGAGATGCACCACGTCAACGACGCTGTGTTCACTCGACGGAAGTGTGATGCTGGTGACTTCGGCCACGTCCGTGAAGGTGCTGCCGTTGTCCGTGCTATAAGATGCCTTGCTGCCAATGCCAAGAATCGCCATAGTACCTCGTGAATGCTGAGACGAAGTATCTATGGCCGGTCGATCATTTCTTTGACATCATCTGGGCGAGTTGTTCCCGGAGCTTCGTGGTAAGGATCGTCTGGAACTCGTTGCCGCACCGACTGTACGCCCGCTCGATGTAGTGCCGGGCTTGGAGCTTCGTGGAGCCGAATTGCAGAATGCTCCCGTATCGTGACGGTCTGATGTAGTCGTTGATACCGGGCTTCTTCTTGAACTTCTTCACCAGATTCTTGAAGAATTTGGTGCGGACGATTCCTTTGCGAAGTGCTTTGGCCTTCTTCGCCGCAACCTTTTTCGCACGGCTGGCCCGCTTCGCACCGACCTTCCTGGCCCGAGCGATGAACCGGCCGAGCTTCGTTTTCTTGCGCTTGGCCCGTGCCTTCGGCGTCCTGGTCGTCGTGGTCGTGGTCGTGGACTGCTTCTCCCGCTGTTTCTTCTTCTTGAGCTTCTTCACCTTCGTGGACGGCCCGACGACGGCCGACCAGACGCCCTTCTTGAACTGCGTTTTGATCCTCATCGCCCGTTTCAGGAACCCGGTACGTTCCGGTGCGGCTGCCACGACCGCAGCCTTTGCCGGGACGGTGGCTTTATTCAGTGCAACCCGAATTGCACGATTTAGTCCTGAACCACGGACGTATTGAAGGTTGCCCAAGTCGAGTTCGATGTGGCCGGTAATCATACGTCCAGAGATTCGTAGACGTGCGCCGCCACGATGATCTCGTCTTCTCCGTACACGATGCTGTCGATGATCCAGGTCTGTTCCCATTCCGGCCGGTAGAGACGATCCAACGCCGATACCGTGGGATAGTTGCGGATGCGGATGGTTCCGTTCTGGCCCGCTTGGTCGGCTCCGTAGTCGTCCTGGCGGCGTCCCGTCTCCGGCTCCACGTTGGCCCACAAGTAGCCGTCGTGCGTGTAGCTCGCCACGTCCTGACCGATGTTGTCCTTCGTGTTGCTTCTCTTCATCCAGTGAAGACGTTCGTTGTAAACCCCGGCCTTGTTACGCATGGGCTACTCCTAAACTGCCTCGCAGTTGTTGAACGACGTAGGAGAACCCGGCCGGGACTTCGGCCAGTTGAACGTCACTGAATGCTTCCCGGTTGGCGTAAAGGTGTGCAGCCAAGAGCTTCGTCACGACCTTGAACCGGGCCGGACATGTGTTCCCGGCGGTGAACGTGATCGTGATCTGGTCGAAGGATTCCGGCTCGTCGCTGGTGATCGTGACTTTGCCGGTCGAGAGTTGCGCCGTGAAGTCCAGGTCGGTTTCGTCGCCCTGGTCGTCGGCCTTCACCGAATCAACGCTGACGAGCGGGCGGCGTGGGATGAGGACTTCGCCGTCCGTCGGCCAGTCCGTGATCGTGGCGACGAACTCAGCTTCACCGGGAACGAAGCCGGTAGCGTCCATCAGCATTTCGACGGCGGCTTCCAGGTACTCTTCCAGAAGGTCGTCGGCACTGTCGTCGTTCATCGACAGGTGTAACTTGAAGTTCTCCAACGAGACGGGCGGCGTGGGCGGTGTGGTGACGGTGATTTCCATGCCGGTATATAGACAAACCCGGCATGACATTTCTGCCATGCCGGGTTCGGCCTCCAGGTAACAGTCTACGATTACGGAGCGTCGAAGCTGTTCAGCGTCTTAACGCCCGCCTTCGTCAGCCAGCGGCCGTCGAAGGCTTCGTGCAACACGAAGCCGACCTGACCGTTTGCGGCGTACAGTTCGTTCATGCGGGTGAGCGTGCTGCCGCCGACCCGACGGAGTTGGTACTTCTTCAGCGCACCGAACAGGATCAACGGCTGGTTGTCGCCCGGCGACGAGATGGAAGTCAAGCCGTTCGAGATGAAAACAGGGTAGCCCAAAAGCCGCTTCACGACACCGCTCTGGATGTCCGAGTTCACGAGCAACCGGCCTTGTAGGTCTTCAAGCTGGCGGATCGCCTGCCACGTCGCATCGTGCATGATGAAGCCGACGCCCGGAAGGTTCCGGTACGCCAACGGCACGGACGTTTCCAGTGCAATCAGTTTCGCCTGGGTGATCGGATTTCCGGTCGCCAAGTTCACGCCGACCGAGACGCCGTTCAGCATCCCTTCCGGTGCGGAGCTACCGGCGTTGCTGCCGACGACGGCGGCGTCCAACGCCCGGCCCATCCGCTCGGCGAACAGGTCGGCCAACATGGACGGGAAGTCAACGACGGAATCCCGGATGACTTGGTTGCTGACCTTCACAATCGGGCTGTAGTAGTCCCACGACTTGAACACGACCTGACCGAACGTCGGGTCGGACGAAGACCCGATACCGGACGCTTCCGTCACGATACTGGAAGCGTTCGCCGTGTCGTCCACCGTCGGCCACGGGTAATCCCGGCCGTCCTCGGTGCTGAACGTGCTGATGGCGTCCGTGACGGTGAAGTAGTAGCTCAGTGCCTTGTCAAGCTGCGAAGAGAAGGACTGAGGAACGGTGAATCCCCCGGCCGAGTTCGTTCCCTTGCTCAAGGCACGAACGTCGGGCTGGCTCCGGTCGCCCATCGCCCAACTGCGGAAGGCTTCGTCGTTGCGGTCTTTGTTGGCGGCTTCGATGTTGTTGTTGAAGCCGATCTGACGGCGTGGCTGGCGTAGCTCGGCTTCCGCCCGCTCCACCTTCTCGGTCAATTCTTTGGATCGCTGTTGCTCGTTGGCCTTGTCGAACTCGGCGTAAAGATGTTCAACCTTCTCGGCTTCATCCTTGCTCAAATCCCGCTGTTCGGCCTTTGCGTTTTCAATGATGGCCTTAGCGTCGGCCAAAAGCTGATTGTGATTCATGTATCTCCGAATGGTTTGCTTGCCAATCGGAGATATGTAGCCGTCGTGTTACATTTTTCGCAGCATGTAGTTCAATTCCGCCTCGTGACGGACCATAAACGTGTCGGGCGGTTCCACTTTAGTCCGCACGGCGACGGACGTACTTGAATATGCCGGTTCGTTCACTAAAGCGATGTGCATCAAGTCCAGGTCATGAACTGTACGATGCGGAAGTCCATCTCTCTGCTGCCAGCTATCCTTCACCGTGGCGAACTTGAACGACATCGCCTTCACGTCCCCACGATGCACGGCTTCCTTGATGTCGGACGCCCAAGTCGGTAGGTCGATCTCAAAGGCTAGACCACGCTCGTCGGTGTTCAGGCGCAGGGTTCCCGCCGACGTGCGGCCGAGCGGTGGCCGTGCGTCCTCGTTGTGGCTGTAGTGGGCCGTCACGTCGCTGCCTTGATTCAGTGAACGATTGAACGCCGTCGGGCTGATCGTCTCCACGAACTTCCGGCCTCGTTCACTGAGTACCTGCGACGGGCTGTTGAACACGGCGGCGTAGCCGACCAGCTTCCCGCCGTCACTGCTGAGGTTGCTGCTGATTGATCGAATTTCCATTGTTCTCCTGGGTGGTTGTCAGCTTCTCGCCGTCCTGGTGGGCCGGTAAGCCCATTACCTCTCTCGCTTCGTTGGACGTGTATATTCCCGACTTCACGGCCATCGACAGGGCCGCTACCTGTTCCGAGAAGGAACCACGCAACAGGTCGTCGAGCTTGTGTTCCGCATACATCGTGTCGTCACGGAGAAGGTCTTTGTTGACGGCTTGCTCGATGGCGACGGCCAGCGGCCGGATGCTGTTCTGAACGAAGTCCATGCGGCTGTACTGAATGTTGGCCCAGACCTGCCGTTCGTAGTCGTAGGTCAAGCTCGGCGGCGTCCTCGTGATACGCTGGCACTCCCGAAGCTGCGCAACACGAGATTCGTTGAACTGGCCCTCTTCCGGGTCCACGGTGATCTTGTTCCATGCGAAGCCGTCCGGCAAAGCTGGCGTCTTCCCGACGTTGGCGGAACCGGAGAACGATTCGTTCCACTGCTTGCGAGCGTCGGCCCGGTCTTCGGGCTTGATGCCGGGCGGCGTCGTCAGGAACCCGCCGGGCCGGGCCGAGTTCTGGAAGAACGACTGGCCGAACGTGTTCATGGCCGTCGTCAACTCGATGCTGTCCTTGCACATGTCGAACGGGCTGCACCCACGGAACCCGTCCATCGAGAACGACAGGACGTGAAGGATGAAGTTCGGGTCGATCTCCCGCCCGTTGACGTAGTAGCGGAGCGTGCGGAAGTTGGCGTCCCATTGCGTGCTGACGGCTTGCGGGTCGAGCCGCCACACTTCCAACGGCGTGCCGTCGAACCCGTCCCGGACGATCTCGCACACCGCTTCGCCCTCAAGCTGCAAGTCCAGGGCGATGCTGTAGCGAAAGGCTTTGGCGGTCTGCAACGGATTCGGCCGGACGTTCAACAGCCGGTAGACCGGGTGATCGTAATCGACGACTGCACCGTCCTGGTCGTTCCATCGGTAGACCGGCACTTCCAGCGTGCTGAGCGTGTCGGCCACGTTCGTGACGGCGGCGTAGACGGCCGGAATGGACAGTGCTTTGCGTCGGCCCATGCCGGTGTAAATCACGTCCCCGAACGGACAGTTATCCTTCGTGATCGTGCGGACTTCTTGCTTCGGTTGCGGCTTGCTGCGGAACAGGTCGAGGAATTTCATGCTGGTATCTATCCAGCGTCACCACAATTCGATGGTCGTACTCGGCTTCGGTTCCGCTTCGCCTTTCACCAGACCGGCCACGGCGATGATTAACGCCGTCATGGTGTCGATCTTCGCATCATTGGATGGCTTCGTCGGCGAGAGAAGTTCCCGGCCGACGGTCTTGGATTCGAGGTTCTGCACCTGCCAGTTCAACAGGCTGTCACCCTGGTGGGCCAGCTTCCGGTCATTCACCAAATCGCTTAATCTCCTCATTGGCGTGTTCGTGTGGGTCGCCATGCACACGAACGGCGTGATCGGTAAGCCTTCGGCCTGTAGGATCGTGAACGTATCGACGGCGTTGTGGGCGATGTCGATCCCGATGCTGCGCACGTTGTACTTCCGGGCGACTTCACGGACATAAGCACGCACGTCTTCCAGGTCTATTGCGTTGCCGGAATGCACCGTCAGTGTGCCTTCCTGCTCAAAGACCGTGTACCGTGTGGCGTTCTGGGCCTCCCGCTTCCGCACCGTCTCGATGCAACAGAACGAATGGTGAAGGACGTAGTAGCGGCCCTGGTGCGGGATGACGACGACCACGCTGGTCAGGTCTTGGGTGCTGGAAAGGTCGATCCCGACGTAGGCGTCCAGCCCGTCCAGGTCTGGGAACCCGCCCAGCGTGCAATCGGCCCACCTGTCGAGGTTGATGAACTGGTTGACGCTCGCCACCCACTCGTTCAACTTGAACTGGCGGAAGTTCAGTTCTTCGATCTTCGACCGCTTCGCCCGCTCGCTCCACGCCCGGAAGTCGTCCGCTTTCAAGAAGTGGCCCAAGCTGGGATTGCACCGCTTCCAGGTCTGTTCGGCGTGGATGTCGTCGTCCGGCTTGGCGGCGTACACCAACGGAAAGAAGCTGGTGTCTGCAATCAGTGAAGATTGCACGGCCTCGGCGTGCTTCCACAGGTCGTATGCCTTCGTGGTTCGATCCGTCCCCGCCGTCGTGATCGCCAAATAGAGCGGCTGATTCCGGCTCCCGGAACCCGTATCAACCGCCGTCCACGGGTCGTAGTTGTCCCAGAAGGCGAATTCGTCGGCGATGAAGCAGTGCGGCGGGTCGCCGAGTTGACCCCAATTTTCGTTACTGACGCCTTCCAGACGGCCACGCTTGGCCGGATACACGACCGTGTTCGTGGATTCCTTGATGACCGTTGCTGCCGCCAAGTCCCTGTTGCACTGGATCGTGTGGACGATTTCACTGAATACGATCTTGGTTTGCTTGCGTTGCGTTGCAGAAACGACGACGTAGCTGGCCGGTTCATTGTCCGCCATGAGCATGTAACAGCCGATAGCCGACGTGATGAAACTCTTCCCGTTCTGTCGAGGAATTCCTAACAGCCCTCTGGTAAACCTTCTGTAGTTGTCTGGCTTGATCCATGAGAACAGCGGGATGATTAGCTCGTCACGCTGCCACGGCAGTAGCTTAACGGTCTTCTCGGCCGCTAACCCTCTCGTCGGGCGCACGAACTTCTGGATGAAGTTCACGACCCGTTCGCCACGCTTGATGTCGAACGTGCCGCCCTGGTCGATGAACGCCTTGTCGGACTTCGTGCGGACGTACTGTTCCGGGATGTGCTTATGCTTGAGTAACTTCACGCATTATGTAGCTGCATATGACATCCTTTGCAGCACATCAAAAGATTTGATCTTCGCCGGTCGTGCGGCTTGTGGTTGATATGGTGCATGTGTTCCGAGAAGGCATCGTTACATAACTGGCAAATCGGGAACAGCCGTAGTAGCTCGGCCCGGATGATTTGATGCTCGCTGCCGTACCCTCTCTGGGTCGTGGTCTTCTTGTTCTTCGGGATGTGTGGCATGTTAAAACTCGAATTCTGGTCTATCCCCGTGGCGAATTTCTGGGCCTTTGCCCGGTAGTAGTCGGAACTGCTTCGCCAACGACGTGTAAGCCTTCACCGTGTCCAGGTAGCTCCTGGTCGTCGCCGATCCTTCCATCTTCCTCACCCGCTGCCACAGGTCGCACAACAAGATAAAACTGTCCTCGGTGGCGGATGTAAGAATTCCGTTGCTCACCAGCCCGTCACGGTGCTTGAGGTAGTATTCCTTTGCCGTCTCACCCAACCATTCGGGCGGTTGCTTCTTTGCCATGTTGTTCCTGCTGCTTGGAGTTTTTTGTTGATTTTTTCGAGCGAGAGCGGGCGGGTCAGCCCGCTACAGGCTCCAAAGTTTTTCATAGATCATCTTGACGTTCACCGCCCGTCTCCTACCATTCCGACAACACGCTAGGAGACAAACGAATGTCATCGAGAGGCGAAGTAATTACCGCCAAAAATCAGTTAAAGCGGGAACTGACAACGCAAGGTCTTTACAAGGACAAGGCAATTCAAGAACTATATGAGCGACTTATTGGCCTCAAGTTATCGGAAGCACACTTGGAAGTTATCATAGAGCTAATCCAGAAGGTACTTCATGTTGACCGTAAAGTACAGCAAAGAGTGCTTGTTACTGCGGTCAATGATGCTATCACCAAACACTTTCGAGAGAAGTCACGAGATCGATAAGTTTACTCTTCCTTGAACAAGATCGTGCCCGTCTGCGCACTGGTCGAGATGGACGTGGTGAACGTGCGTGTGCCCGTGCTGCCAGCGTCAATGATCTCGTCGTAGCATGTGCTGAGCTTGTTGCCACCCGCACCCGCACTTGCACCCGTTAGCCCTTCCGGGTAGGTGTGCGTGTGGTTGCTGGCCTGCGTGCTTAAGCACACGAACATGATGCCGGACGTGGTGGTGCTGGTCACGACCGGTGCGTCGTGGGTCGTCGTGCTGGTCGTCGTGGTGCTATCGCTATGGTCTACGGTAATGTTTGCGATGACCGAGAACGCCGTGGCCTTCAACGGGTTATCTGCAATCAGGCTGATCGTCACATCAGTTTCGTTGACGTATGCCTTGTGGATACACCAAAGGTCATTTCCGAGACTTGTTCGGGTCCATCCTGACGCCGTAGGATTCGTGTCCGTCGTTCTGAACAGGACGACGAGCGTGTCACCAGAAACGGCCGTCGGCAACGTGACAGCGTGACTGAATTCACCGTTGTTGTTGCTGTAGACCGTGCCCGTACCTCTGACCTGCGGCCCGCTCCTGGTCGTCGTGTCGTACCACACGTTGAAGGCTTGTTGGCCGTGATAGCCGGTGTCTTCTGGTGTCGTTTCAGTGGCTTGGGCGAAACTGCCCTTGATGTTGTTGCCCCGGTAGTAGTCCAGGGCGTTGTCAACGGCCGCTTGAATCGCAGCTACTTCGTAGAGCTTCGTGGCCCAGCATTCGACTTGCAACGTGTATCTGGTCAAACTCGATTTGCTTGTCAGCGTCGGGTTCGATGTGCTGTCGGTGATCCAGTAGACGAGGAACGGTAACGCTGTGTTCTCGGTCGGGACATCAGGATAAATCTTGTCGCCGACGAGAGCGGCCAAAGCGTCGTCGGCAGACAGGATGGCGTAAACGTCTTCTTGGATCATGCAGCTATTTAGTCACTTTTTGAACAATCTCAAAATTCACCTACTGACATCCAAAAACAATTCAGATGTGGTACTCTGCTGTCTCGCCCTATTCCTACTCAGGAGTGTTGAAAATGGCTACGCAGACAACTGCACACCGGACAAAAGGATTTGTCACGGTGCGGGATTCCAGTGGACGGATTTCAAAGATGGAAGTTGTCGAGGAAGCAATTCCGAACAACTATCCTCTTGAGGCAGAGATGCACACTTACTTCGTCGATGGCGAACAGCTTCATCGTCTTGATCCGCACACTTATCGAAAACTCGACCCTACTTCTGGCAGTGTGATTGAAACTTACGTTGTCGTGAAAGTTCCTGGCGAGATTTCGATATAAATTGAAGAGCCTCGGCTTCGCTTCTGTCCGAAGCCGAGGCTCTTTCGTTAACCTTGAATTCTGTCCAGGGCCATTCGATTTCGCTGAATTTGTTCTGCCGTATACGGCGTTTTGCTCCGTTCAGAAGTGGTGTCATACCACACAGGCCGTACAATTCCTGACCGCAAATAGATGTTGAGTTTGACGATATGGTCTACTACACGCACATCAATGCGGTCAATGAGAAGCAAAAGTCGTTGCCGTACTCGTTCCCGAAGTTCCCTAAGTTCTGGGCCGGTAGCGGAAGACAGCATATCCACCAACGATTTAGTTTCCTCGATACTCGGTCGTGATTGTTCCCGTTGCTTCGTTTCGATTTCTTGCGTCAGTTTCGTTAGCTTGACGTTCATCTCGGCCAGCTTGTTCATCACAGTTGGCACATCGGCTTCGTAGTTTTCCAATTGGTCTGCGACAGCCTTGATCCGTTCTTCCATCAACTTCTTTCGTGCCCTCAGTGCATCGACACTATCATCCTGATCTTCCGCTTGCACTAAATCGGATGGACTTAGTTCGTGTACCCAGCGGAGGATTATTTCCTCGAAACGGTCATAGCGTATGGCGATGTAAGGATAGTGCCCTTTCCATCCCTTGAAGCTGGCTAGGTACTTGTAAGGATGAACTCCACTCTTTGTTCTCTTGGGCTTGCTTAAGAAGATCATGTTGCAGTCGTGTTCGGGATACCGGACGATGCCTGTGAACAGGTTGAGGAAGTCGCCTCGGCGTCCTCTCTTGTTCTTCCTGCTCACCATGTCGTCCTGCGCCCGGTCAAATGTCGTTTGGCTGACAATCACCGGGTAGTAGCCCTGAATTGCCACTCCCTTCTTGATCTCTTCGCCGTAGAGGTTGGTCGTCAATTCACCGAGTACACGCCGGTCCCGTAGAATCTGCCAGATGTACTTCTGCGACCAACCGCTCTTGAAGGGTTTGATGTCTTCCGCAACCAGCTTCCGCATGATCGACTGGATTCCGTAGCCTTCGATGCACCACTTGAAAATCTTTCTCACCACTGCCACCCTTTCCGGTATCGGCTCAAACCTCCCGCCGACGAGCCGGTTGTTCACCATCTCGTAATCCACGGCCCGAAGCCAAGCCGGACAGATGCGGTTGAGTAATTTCCCGTCTGCCGCCTCCTTGTGCTTCTGCTGCCAGTTCTGTCGGGCACGATCTGCTTTCTTTGCCGATTCTTCGTGAGCAAGGTAGAACCGCCAGATAAGACCCATCAGTCCCATTGGGTCTTCAAGGGCTTCTCTGGTGTACAGCTTCCTTTCGATGACGGAGTAGATGTCGCAGCCCGCTTCGAGAATCTTTCTCGCCACGTCTACGGACGCCATGATCTTGTCCCTTGATAAGCGGTCAAGGTCTTCGAGGATCAACACAGGCTCTGCTTCGAGTTGGCCCGTTTCCAGTGCGACCAAGAAGAGAGATAGGTCGCCCTTCTTCCTGTTCTTCCCACGGAACGCACTCACGCCGCAGTCCCGATAAGTTCGATCCTGTAGTTTCCAGTCGAACTGGTTGCAGATGCCTTCTGGCCTTTCGCTTTGCCGCCGCTGGCTGTCGCCCTTTCTCTGTTCCAGGGTGCTAAACCGTAGGTAGCTGTAAGCGGCCCGCTTCGCCTTCGCCATGTTCGTTTCTCCCGGTATGCGAGGGTATGGCGTGTACCGCTGGTTGTCAAAAGCATTTCCAGCACGGTACACCCGCCATGGCCGACGGACAGGAACGTCACGCGGAGTTCGTCCGTCGGTTGTCGCGGCACGCCGACGAGGCCGAGGCCGAGCCACGCGAGGAGCAGCAACAGCAGCCGTCGGTCCGCGAGCAGCACGCCGGCGACGAGGATGAGGTAGAAGCCGACGGCCCACCAGGCCGGCGGCGTCGGCACGTAGACGCTACCGCCGGGCAGGCCGTCGGCCCACTTCACCAGTTGATCGCACCACGACAGGCACAGGCCGGTGACGAACCCGAGCGGTGGCACGGGGCCGACGATCAGCAATAGGAAGCCGGTGAGCAACGCGACCGACGTGAGGACGACCAAGATCGGGCCGACGAGGACGCCGACGGGCGGCACGACGTTCTGCCGCAACATCACGAGCGGGGCGTTCGTCACCGTCAGCACGAGCGTGATGCCGTAAGCGACGAGCAGCAGCCGAAGCGCCCCGCGGAGCAGCTTCTCGAACGTCGAGCGCGACTCCGCGAGGAGGTTTTCGAGCGGCGTGCGTTCCCGCGGGGCGAACCAACGGGCCGTGCCCCAGAACAGGACGAACACGGACAGGAACGACAACTGACACCCGGCGGTGAACGGGTCGGTCGGGTTCCACGCAATCACGACGAGCCACGCCAACGCGAAGGCGTTCGCCGTCAGCACCGGCCGCCGCAGGAGGAGGCCGCCGCAGCCCGCGACGACCATCACCGCCGCCCGCACCGCCGACGGCTTCAGCCCGGTGAGGACGGCGTACCCGACGACGAGCGCGATGACGACGAGCGTGCCGCGCCGCCGGCGGACGCCGACGAGCCGCAGCGTCCACCAGACGAAGCCCGCGAGGATGACGAGGTGCTGGCCGGAGATGGCGAGGACGTGGACGACGCCGGTGCGGGCGAAGGCGTCCCACTCGTCGCGGTCCATCGCGGAGCCGTCGCCGAGGAGCAGCGCCCGCGCGAGGCCGGCTTCGCGGGGCGGGAACGTATCGTCGAGCAGCTTCGTGAAGTATCCTTGCAGCCGGGCGAGGACGGCGAAGGTCCGCCCGCGGACGTCGAGGTGGGTGATCGCGTCGTCGGCCTTCGACACGCGGAGGTCGCCGCGGACGCGGTCGTCGAGCAGGTGGTCGGCGTAGTCCCACTCGCCGGGGTTGCCGGGCGGGAGCGGCCGCGAGAGGAGGCCGACGACTTCGACCTCGTCGCCGACGCGGACGGCCGCGAACGGCTCGCGGTCGGCGGCCCCGACGACCTGCTCGACGGTCAGCCGCAGCCGGCCGCTCGCCGGCTGCCAGTTGCCGGAGGCGTCGCGCAGCTCGGTGACGGCGAGCACCGTCACCGCCCGGTCCACGCGGCGGGCCGGGCCGAACGTATCGGTGTTGGCCCGCCGCACCGTAGGCGGCTCGTCGAGGACGCCGCGCACGCGGACGAGCGCCGGCTGCGTGTCCACGACGCGGCCGATGTCGTCCGGCGGGAAGCTGTTCCGATGCAGGTGATGGTGAACCGCCGCCAGCCCCGCGACGCAGAGCCAGAGGCCGAGTTGGGCGAAGTCGCGGTTCCGTCCGGCGAACCACGCGACCAGCCCGGCGATTGCGGCGAAGAATTCGAGGTGCAGTGAAAGTGAGAGGAAGCGATCCGCGACGAGGCCGACGGTGGCGGCGAGGGCCAGCGGCACGAGCGGCGCGGCCGCGAACTCCCGCCACGGCGCGGGCCGGGGCTTGGGCGGCGGGTCGGGTGTGGGGAGGCCGTCGGACATGCCTCTGTCATATGGCGGGGTTGGAGACGAATTCGAGAAACTGTTGACGCGGTCGCCCGCGATCTGGACAATCGGAAACCGTCGGTTCCCGATGCTTTTTGTGATTCCGGCCCGAGGGCACAGACATGGCCGAGCCGGCGTTCGTCGTGCAACACTTCTTGACTTGTACCTCGGCCTCGCCGAATCCGGGAAACCTGCCGAACGTTGCCTACAACCTTGCCAACGTCAGCTACACCTACCGCCTCCCCGCGACCGTCGCGCGGGCCGCACGGATTCGGGCGTTCGCCCTCTACGCCCGGTTCATCCGCACCGACGGGACCGACGGGATCGTTCCGTTCTCCTTCGACATGGTTCACATCGACCACCGCGGAACGGAGCAACTGGTCGCCCGCGGAACGCTCGACCCGGTCGATTTCCCTGCCGGGCATCCCGTGATTAACGTAGTATGGAAGGTATCCGACCTCGCGATCCCCGGCCGGGGGTTGTACGAGATTCGGCTGGCCGGCGGGACCGCCCGTCGGCCGCTGGCGAGCGAGTACCTCCGATTCGAGTGAACCGTCATGCGTGCCAACCGAGATGGGAACCGCGTCGTCCCGATGCCGGGGCCGGAAGCCAACCGCACGCTCTCCGCGCGGGCCGTCGAGTCGTTCGTGCCCGCGGTCGAACCGCTGCCGGTCGTGGACGTGGAACCCGTCGAGTACGATCGGAAGGCGGCCCCCGTTCCGGCGGACCCGCCGACGCCGGCCGCGAATCCCACGTAATCGCGTACCGCGGTTCTACTTCTTCGCCCGCACGTCGTAGCAGTACAGCTGGTCGCCGGACCGGACGTAGAACAGCCCGTCGCACACGACCGGGTGCGCCCACAGCGGGCCGGACTTCTTCGGCACCTCGAACGAACTCACCTCCTTGTACCCGTCCGGCGACGCGTCCACCAGCGACACGACGCCGTTGTCGTAGTGGAAGTACAGCCGCCCGTCGGCGTAGGTCACCGCCGCGGAGCCGCGGCCCGCGCCGCCGCGGGACCGCTTCCACATGACCTTGCCGGTCTTCAGTTCGGCGCAGAACGGCGCGCCCTGGTCGTCCGTGTCGCCGTACACGTAGTCGCCGACGCGGATCACGCCGCCGTGCTTGTTCGTCAGCTCCCGCTTGTAGTAGACCTCCTTCGCGGAAACCTTCCCGCCGGCCGCGGTCAGTTTCATCAACGACGCCCCGCGGCCGTACCCGATGCTGCTGAACACGAGGTCATCGACGACGATCGGCGTCGGCACGTTGGCCGTGTTCTCGCCGAGCTTCTCGTGCGTCCACAGCACCTTGCCGTCCGTGCTAATGCCGACGAGACCGCCGTTGAACAGCTGCACGTAATGCTTCACGCCGCCGACCTCCGCGACCACGACGGACGAGTACCCGGCCTCCACGTTCTTCGTCGGGATCGGGCACTTCCACACCACGTCACCGGTCTTCTTGTTGAGGGCGAGCATCGTGGCGGTCTTGCCGCCGGGCGTGACGATGACGTTGTCCCCGTCCACCAGCGGCGACTCGCAGTAGTTCCACCCGCCCTTCTGCCCGCCGAAGTCGTTGAGCAGGTTGTGGCCCCAGACCTTTTTTCCGGCCGTGTCGATGCACGCGAGGTCGCCCATCTGCCCGAGGGCGAAGACGAGGTCGCCGTCCACCGTCGGCGTGCTGCCGAGGCTGCCGCCGGCCTCGCCGACGGGGGAGGTCCACTCGACCGCCCCGGTCTTGCGGTTGACCGCGACGAGGTTGGTTTTGTTCCCCTTGTTGCCGAGGGTGTAGATGCGGTCGCCGGAAATGCTGACGGACGAGAACCCGTCGCCGAGGCCCTTCGCGGTCCAGACGAGCGGCGGCCCGGCGGCCGGCCACGTCTGGAGGAGGTTCTTGTCCTTGGCGACGCCGTCGCGGTCCGGCCCGCGGAACTGCGGCCAGTCGGCGGCGGTACTGAGTACCGCGTACTGGGTACACAGTACGGCGGCGAAGAGGCGGCGGGTCATCGGGAGTGCCCTGTGAGGGTGGGAGCGTGGCTTTCGATCCTACCAACCCGCGGCCCGACGGTCACGCGCGAAGGTTCGCGGCCCGCGACTTGCCGGCGGCGGCCCCGCGCCGCATAATCTCAGTTCCGAAATTCCGGGCCGACGAGGGTAGCGGGAACAGGTCCCGCGAGAGTAGTCGGCCCCGAAGGAACCGAACACATGTCCGTCACCGTCTCGCTGGCCACCGAGCCGCGAACCGGCACGGGGTCCCGTGCCGCGTACAAGCTCCGCAAGGCCGGCCGCATCCCCGCCGTCATCTACGGCCACAAGGAAGCCGTCGTTCCCGTCACCGTGGACGCGAAGGAACTGCACCGGGCCATCGTCAACCAGCACGCCCGCGTCCTCGACCTGAAGGTCGGCGGCAAGACCGAGACGGTCCTCATCCGCGAACTCCAGTGGGACCACCTCGGCAGCGAGATGATCCACGTGGACTTCGCCCGCGTGTCGAAGGACGAGAAGGTCAAGGTCATCGTCCCGGTGAAGCTGAAGAACGCCCCCAAGAGCATGGGCGGCGGCGTCCTCGACCAGCCGTTCCACCAGGTCCACATCGAGTGCCTGGCGGTCGCCATCCCGGACGACATCACGATCGACATCACGAACCTGACGATGGGCGAGCCGATCCACGTCAAGGACCTGAAGCTGCCGGAGGGCGTGAAGGTCCTGGAAGCGCAAGAGGCCGTGGTCGTGCAGCTGAAGCTGCCGGGCATGGAGGCGGCCGCCGCCGCCCCGATCGCCGCCGACGCCGCCGCGACCGGCCCGGAAGTCATCAAGAAGGAGAAGAAGGTCGAGGACGAGGAGGAATAGTGGCCAGCGGTCAGAGATCAGAAGTCAGAGGTCCGTCAAGGCCCGACTTGGTTTTCTGACTTCTGATCTCTGTCCTCTGACCTCTGTTCAACATGAAAGTCGTCGTCGGCCTTGGGAACCCTGGTGCGAAGTACGCCGGCACGCGGCACAACGTCGGGTTCGAGGTGATCGACTACCTCGCCGGCGGGCCGGGCGTTGGGCCGTTCCGTCAACAGTTCAACGCCCTCGTCGCCGAGACGACCGAGGGCGGGGACAAGGTGCTGTTACTAAAGCCCGACACGTTCATGAACCTGAGCGGCCGGGCGGTCCGGGCGGTGACCGACTTCTACAAGGTCCCGCTCGAAAACCTGCTGGTCGTCAGCGACGACTTCAACCTGCCGCTCGGCAAGCTGCGGGTGCGGGCGAACGGCAGCCACGGCGGGCAGAACGGCCTGCGGAACATCCAGGACCAGCTCGGCACGGACGGCTACGCCCGGTTGCGGATCGGCGTCGGCCAGCCGGACCCCGGCGAGGCGGTGGACTTCGTGCTGTCGCGGTTCAAGCCGGGCGAGCGGGCGGCCGTCGAGGACGCAGTCGCGAAGGCGGCCGCGGCCGTGCTGCTCTGGCTGCGGCAAGGGCTGACGGCGTGCATGAACACGGCGAACGCCGGCGAGCCGAAGCCGAAGAAGGAGAAGCCGCCGCGGGCCGAGAAGAAACCAGAGCCGGAGAAGAAGCCGGCCGACGGCACGAACAAAGACGAATGATCGATTCACGGTTGCTCCCCGTGCCGCGGGTACGGGGTCCGCGGGGCGTTCCCGTGAGAACCGAGGTAACCACTCTCAACACCGTTGAGAGCCACTACGAGGTCGAACTGCAATGGCGAACGTCCTGTACGAAACCCTGTACGCCTTCGACGCGACGCGGATGTCCTCCGAGGGCGACGCGATCAAGCTGGCCCTCCGGCACAACCTGGAGAAGTACGGCGCGGAGATCGTCGTCGAGCGGCCGTGGGACGAGAACGGCAAGCTCGCGTACCCGATCAACAAGCAGAAGAAGGCGTACTTCTACATCGTCTACTACAAGATGGAATCGACCAAGCAGGGCGAGCTGGAAGCCGACCTGCGGCTGAACGAGAACCTGATCCGGCACATGACGATCAACGTCGATCCGAAGTGGGCCGACCAGGTGCTGGAGACGGCCCGGAGCGAGAGCAGCCGGTTCGCGCTCAAGGGGATGCAGGACGACTCGGCGGCGCTGGGCGAGGGGATCATCAGCAACGACCCGCTGGCCCGCGGCGAGGCGGTGGACGGCGGCCCGGCCCCGGCGGCCGCCGGCGGCCCGCCCCGCGGCGGCCGCGGGCGGCGCGACCGCGGCGACGAGAAGCCGGAGTAATTTCCCCGCTACCGACGTTCCGGCCGGTTTTATTCCCTCTCCCCCGGCTTTGCGGGGGAGAGGGTTAGGGTGAGGGGGTGAAACCTCCCTCACAGGGGAGGAGCGTTTCTCCGTCCGGGAGGCTCGGGGGGGGGGCGCCCCCCCCCCCCCCCCCCCCCCCCCCCCCGGCGGCGCGGGGGGGGGCGGACCCCCCGCCGGCCCCGGCCGCC
>NZ_JCABYM010000153.1:123551-168941 GCF_059499385.1 Limnoglobus sp.
CCCTCACCCCGGCCCTCTCCCCCGCAAAGCCGGGGGAGAGGGAGAAAAAGCCGCTACCGACGTTGCGGCCGGCCGACGGATCGCGTAATGATCCACCTACCGACCGCGCCCCGGACGTAGACCTTTTGTCTGACGCATCCCTTTTGCGGGGCCGGCGGTACCGAGGTCGCGACTCATGGCGACGTTCAACAAAGTCATTCTGATGGGGCGGCTGACGGACAACCCGGAGCCGCCGCGGACGCTGCCGAACAGCGGCAGCACGGTGGTGAAGTTCCGGCTGGCCGTCGGCCGGAGTAAGAAGAACCCGCAGACCGGGCAGTGGGAGAACGACCCGAACCCGCTGTACATCGACTGCGAGGTCTTCACCCGCCAAGACACGAAGCGGGACCTGTGCAACCTGGTCACCCAGTACGTGAAGAAGGGCGACCCGATCTTCATCGAGGGCCGGTTGCAACTGGACCAGTGGGACGACAAGACGACCGGCCAGAAGCGGTCCAAGCACAAGGTCGTCGTCGAGGGCATCGAGCTGCTCGGCGGCAACCGGCAGCAGGGCGGGCAACCCGGCGGCGGGTACGACGGCGGGATGGACGACGCCCCGCCGCCGGCGCGGTCGCCCGGCCGGCCCGCGGGCCGCGGCGGGTTCACCCCGCCGGCCCCGGCCGACGACGGCCCCGGCGACGACGAGCCGAAGGGCGACATCCCGTTCTGACAGAGTAGTAGGCACACTCCGTGTGCCGTCTCCTGTCGGTCGCGGGGCGTTCGTCCGAGCCGCTGTGCCGCTCAACAAACGGCACACGGAGTGTGCCTACTACTATGACCAACCGGGGCCGCGGGGTCGGCCCCGGACTTTGTTTCCTTCACCACCGCTTGGGACACACCCCTTCGTCCCTAACCCGCACGCCGGGGACAGGCGCGAGAGACGACGACCATGGCGAAAGCCGACGCGAAGACGAAGCCGGCCGCGAAGGCCGCCCCCGCCAAGGGGGAACGGACGCTGCCGAAGAAGAAGGTCCGCCGCCGCCAGCAGATGATTCGGGGCAAGCACGGCGGGATGCAGCTCGTCCTCGTCGAGGACGTGGCGCACCTCGGCAAGCAGGGCGACCTCGTGGAAGTGAAGGCCGGGTACGGCCGCAACTACCTCGTCCCCTACGGGCTGGCCGTCGTGCCGGACCCGCACAACCTGAAGCGGCTGGAGAGTTACAAGATCACCGTCAGCAAGGCCCGCGAGGCCCGGATCGCGGACCTCAAGGTGCTGGCCGAGCAACTGGCCCGCATGGGGTCGTTCACGATCGAGGCGAACGCGACCGACGACGACCACCTGTACGGCTCCATCGGCGCGGCCGAAATCTCGAAGCTGCTCAAGGGCAAGAACCTCGGCATCGAGCCGGCGATGGTGAAGCTGGAGCACCCGATCAAGGAGGCGAACACGATCTCCGACGTGCCGCTGAACCTCGGGTACGGGATCGAGTCGAAGATTCAGCTCATCGTGGTCGGCATCAAGCAAGGGGCGAAGAAGTAACTTCCCCCGCAGGACGTGCGAACGGCTCACGGAGGACGCTCCGTGGGCCGTTTTTTTACGTCCAGACTTCCGAAGTCCGGCTTCGACTTCGGAAGTCGATCCCGCGCAACGGCTATCGCGGGGTCGGGAACGCTTCACCGCCCCCTCGACTTCCGAAGTCGAAGCCGGACTTCGGAAGTCGGGCATCCGCGATTGACAGCACCGCGCCTCCCGGCGGATAACGTGGTTTGCCAGACCCCAGACCCCAGACCCCGGCCCCGCCATGTCCGACCTCGTCCTGCCCGACCGCGTGCCGCCGCAGAGCAAGGAAGCCGAGATGGGCGTCCTCGGCAGCATCTTGCGCGACAACAACGTACTGAACGAGGTCCAGCAGATCGTCCGCGCCGACAACTTCTACTTCGACGCGCACCAGAAGATCTTCCAGGCCGTCGTCGAGACGTACAACGACGGCAAGCCGGTCGATGCCGTCATCCTGTTCGAGGTGCTGAAGCAGCGGAAGCAGATCGAAGACGTTGGCGGGCCACTGTACATCGCAGAGTTGTTCGACTCCGCGCCGACGGCGGCGAACGCCGAGTATTACGCCCGGATCGTCCGCGAGAAGGCGATCGTCCGCAACCTCATCCACGCGAACACGGAGCTGCTGCGGGACGCCTACGACGGGACGATGCCGGCCGACGAGCTGCTCGGCATGGCCGAGCGGCGGGTGCTGGAGATCGCCGAGAAGGGCACGGTCGGCGAGCTGAAGACGCTCAACGACGCGATGAAGGAGGCGCTCGACCGGATCGACGCCCGCTCGACCGGCAACCTGTCCGAGGTCGGCGTGCCGACCGGGTACATCGACCTCGACAACCTCACCGCCGGGCTGCACGAGAACGAACTCGTCATCCTCGCGGCGCGGCCGGGTATCGGAAAAACAGCGTTCGCTTTGAACATGGTCCGGCACGCGGTGGTGGACGAGCGGATGCCGGTGTTCTTCGTCAGCCTCGAAATGGCCCGCGTCGAACTCGCCGAGCGGTTGCTCGCCTGCCAGTCCCGCGTGGACAGCTTCAAACTCCGGAAAGGAACGCTCAACAGCCACGACATCCAGCGGCTCATGGAGGCCGGCGAGCAGCTCCGCGGCCCGGCCCGCGACCCGGTGAAGCTGTTCATCGACGACACGCCGGCGCAGACCATGCTCCGCATCGCGGCCAACGCCCGGCGGCTGAAGATGAAGCACGGCCTGCGGCTCGTCGTCATCGACTACCTGCAGCTCATCGAACCCGAAAACCGCCGCGACCCGCGGCAGGAGCAGGTGGCGCAGATCAGCCGGCGGTTGAAGTTCCTGGCGAAGGAGCTGCACATTCCCGTCATCGCGCTCGCACAGGTGAACCGGGCGAGCGAGGACCGGCAGGACCACAAGCCGCGGCTGTCGGACCTCCGCGAGTCCGGGTCGCTGGAGCAGGACGCGGACACGGTGATGATCCTGCACCGGCCGGGGAAGTTCGACGGCAACGCGGACGACAACGTGCTGGAGGTGATCGTGGCGAAGCAGCGGAACGGCCCGACCGGGGAGGTGACGCTGACGTACCTGAAGGAGTACATGCGGTACGAGAACTACGCCGCCGACGCCGGCCGCGGGGACGGGATTTAGGCGGCCCGGTACGCTCAGAACAAACCCTTCACCACCTCGCCGCGGCTGGCCGGGAGCGGGCGGCCGAGCGGGTCGATGTACTCCGCGTGCGGGTCGATCCCCATCGCGTGCAGGATCGTCGCCGTCAGGTCTTGCGGCGTCACCTTGCCGTCCTTCGGGTACGCTCCCGCCTTGTCCGAGCTGCCGTGGACCTGCCCGCCGCGGATCCCGCCGCCGGCGAGGGCCACCGAGAACACCGGCCCCCAGTGGTCGCGGCCGCCGCGGCCGTTGAGTTTCGGCGTCCGCCCGAACTCGGACAGGCACGCGACCAGCGTGTCTTGTAGCAGCCCGCGGCGGTCGAGGTCGTCCAGCAGCGCCGCGAACGACTGGTCGAGCGTCGGCGCGAGCGGCGACTTCATCCGCTCGGCTTCCCGCACGTGCGTGTCCCAGCACGGCGCGTCGGACGGCTCGTCCGGGCCGCGGTACCAGTTCACCTGCACCAGCGACACGCCGGCCTCCACCAGCCGCCGGGCGAGTAGGCAGCTCTGCCCGAAGTGCGTCCGGCCGTACCGGTCGCGGGTCGCCGGCGGCTCCTTGTTCAGGTCGAACGCCGCCCGCGCGGCCGCCGAGCCGAGCAGCGCGAACGCCTGCCGCGTGTGCCGGTCGTACTTCCCGCCGGCGTCCTCGGCCGCCTTCGCTAGATAGCGGTCGAACGTTTGCAATAGTCCCTTGCGGTCGCTCAGCCGGTCGAGCGGCACGTCCGGGGCGAGGGTGAACTCCGGGATTTCAAACTTCGCCTCCCCCGGATGGCAGCGGAACAGCCACGGGTCGGCCGCCCGGCCGAGGAACCCGCCGTCCTGCCCCGGCCAGACGGAGCTGTCCGTGTTGAAGATGTGCATCGGCAGCCGCACCGCCCCCGGCAGCCCGCCGGCGTCGCCGCGGATCCGCCGCACGAGGCTGCCGAGGTTCGGCCAGTCGTTCGGCGGGCCGGGGTTCGCGTTCTCGACCTGCATCGGGGCGTGCGGCACGCCGGTCATCATGTAGTAGCCGCTGGACGAGTGCGCGTTGTCGTTCGTGGACATCGCTCGCAACAGGCAGAGTTTGTCCGCCTGCCCCGCCAGCTTCGGGAACAACGACCCGACTCGGAGGCCGGGGACGACGGTGTCGATGGGGCCGAACTCGCCGCGGACCTCGGCCGGGGCGTCCGGCTTCGGGTCCCACGTCGCGTGCTGCGGCGGCCCGCCGAGCAGGAACAGGACGATGCAGTTCTTCGCCTTCGCGGTCGAGCCGGCGGCGCGGGCGGGCGTCAGCTGCGGGAGCGCGAGGCCGAGGGACGAGAGCGCACCGGCCCGGAGGAGTTCGCGTCGGGAGACGCGGTCGGCGAGGCGGAACATGGAACGTGCGTCCGGCGGGGAGGGATGAGCCGATTGTCCCCGCGCCGCCGGTCGGAGTCAACGGTGAAACGGCCGTCCAACCGACCCGGCCGGTTTTTTGTTGGACGGCCCCGAACCGCGGCCGGTATCCTTATTCCGGCCCTCCCGCCGCACCCACCACGAAAGGCCGCCATGGCGAGCGACGAACTCGGCAGCTTGTCCCAAAAGGTCCGTACCGACAGCCTCCGGTCCGCCCGGATCATCATGATCATCGTCGGCCTCCTGATGAGCGGCGCGAACCTGTTCTTCGCCCTCAGCGCCGAGGCGATGGTGGACAAGGAGATCAACGACCTGCGGAAGTCGGGAATGGTGTTCGACGAGGCGAAGTTGAAGCCGTTCCGCGACTCGGCGATCCGCACGACGCAACTGGCCGCCTTCGTGTTCGTCGGCGTCGGGGCGATCTTCTTCGTGCTCGCGGCGATGATCTACAAGGCCCCGGTCCCCTGCACGGTGACGGCCCTGGTCCTGTACGTCGGCGGCTGGGTCGCGAGCGTGGCCATCGCCATATCGAATACGGACGACGCGAAGGAGGTGGGCCAGGCCGTCGCGAGCGGGTGGCTGGTCCGCATCCTCATCATCATCGCATTGGTGAAGGCGGTGCAAGCGGCCATCGCGTACCAGAAGGAACGGCAGAACGAGGCCGCCGACCGCGACGCGGACGGCGACGGGCTGGCCCCGCTCGGCAACCTGTAAGCGGACGGCCCCGGCATGACCCCGCCCGACGACGACGAACCGCCGCCGGACCCGGCCACCGAGCCGGAGCCGATCCTCGAACCCGAACCGGTCGCGTGCTGGCGGTGCGGCCTGGCGGTCGCGGCGAAGCGGGCCGAGTGCCCGCACTGCCGCGCCCGCCTGCGGACGCCCGCCCCGCCGGTGAAGCCCGCCCCGCCCGCGGACGACGGCCGGCCGCTGTTCGTCGCCCTCCGCGGGTTCTTCGCGCTGCTCGTCGTGTCCATCGTCCACGGGGCCGTCCTCGCCGGCGCGGACGACAACCAGCCGCAGGCCGTCGAGAACGTCACCCTCGCCGTGTTCGAGGCCATCGACACGGTCATCATCCTGATTACGTGGGCGGCGTGCGGGTCGGCCCGGCTGCCGCCGCCCCCGCCGCCGCCGGGCCGCCGGCCGCTGGCGTGGGCCGCCGCGTGGCCGCTGCTCGCGGTGATGCTCCTGGTCAACGTCGGCTACCACGCCGTCCTCCGCGAGTACGCGAAGTTCGACGGGCTGAACCTCCCCGCCCCGCCGGGCGTCACGCTCGTCACGGTGCTGCTGATCTGCGTGCAGCCGGCGGTCGTCGAGGAGCTGTTCTTCCGCTACCTGTTGCTCGGCGTCCTCCGCCGGCACGCCGGCGTCCACGGGGCGGTCCTCGCGTCCGCGGCCGCGTTCGCCCTGTGCCACGTCCACGCCCTGCTGAGCATGCCGTACCTGTTCCTCGTCGGCGCGTTCCTGGGGTACGCCCGCGTCGCCTCCCGGTCGATGTTCCTGCCGGTGGCGCTGCACTTCACCCACAACCTGGCCGTGCTCGCGTTGGAGGGGATTCTGTGACAGGGGAAATCGTCGAATCGCGGCCGACCGGCGGGGTCCTGGCCGGCGTCTTCCTGGTCGCCGCGGTCGGGCTGGCCGCGCTGTTCGCGACCGCCCCGAAGAAAAGTAACTGGCCCATCGCGTTCCTGCCGGTGGGCGTAGCGGCCGGGATTTGGCTCGGCCGCGACCGGCTGGTGCGGTTCCGCGTCGGCGAGCAGGCGCTGGAGTTCGAGCGGCCGACGGCGGACATCGTCCACTACCAGTACCTGACGGCCGTGACGACGCCGGTGGACAAGGGGACCGAGTACCCGATCCAACTCACGCACGCGGCCGGGCAGACGCTCATCCCGGCCCGGCTGACGGTCCCGTCCCGCGAGCTGCACGAGTTCCTCGAAAGCAAGCTGCCGCCGGAGGAGGTGGACGACGTGCCGGCCGCGATCACGCCGTTCCGGGACGAGCAGATCGCGAAGTTCGGCCGGGAGCGGGTGTTCACGTACCTCGGCCGGCCGAAGATGCTCCAGCCGCGGTCCTACCGGGGCGTCGGCGGGATGCTCGGCCTCCTCGTCGCCGCGGTCCTCATGGGGTTGCTCGGCACGCTGATTCACGGCGACCGAGACGGCGTGTGGCTGAACGCCGCCATCGGCCTCGGCTTCTTCGGCGGGTTCACGGCCCTCATCCTGTACCTGGTCGGCGGGCCGAAGGCGGAAGACGGGTCGCGGCCGGCGCTGGTCGTCAGCCCGGTCGGCATCGCGCTCGTCCAGGGGGACACGAAGGGGAAGCTGCGGTGGGACGAGGTGAAGGGGATCGAGCACCCCCCGGTGAAGCGGATGGGCACGGCCCGGACCGGGAACAGCCGGTACGGCGTCGGCATCCTGGTGGCCGGGGCGTACATCGTCATCAAGGACCAGTACCACCGGCCGGCCCGCGAAATCTACGACGTGCTGTGCGAGTTCTGGAACGACGGCCGCCCCGGCTGACCTACGCCAACTGCACCTCCGCCGGCTGGACGACGAACGCGTCCTGGCCGGCCGGCAGCGGGGACAGCTTCACCTCGCGGACCCGCCAGCCGGGGTGCTGCACCTCGCCGGTGTACGGCGGCTGCCCGGTCACGTTCCCGAGCACGCGGATCGCCGACGGGTCGAACCCGGCCGGGACCGTCACCTTGTCCCCCTCGGTCCCCGCGACGATCGGCTCCAGCACGAGGTGCTGCTTCAGCACGGCCTGGGCCTTCCGGTGGATGTCCCGCACCGCCTGCCCGACCTGCGCGTCCTGGTAGCCGCCGATGTCTTCCAGCAGGAAGTCGAGGAACCGGGCTTCCGTTTGAAGGAGCGCGAGTAGTCGGAGCGGCTCGCCGGACGGCTTCTCGATCAGCGGCTTCGGCGGCGGGGGCGGCGAACTCGCGACCGGCGGCGGGGGCACGGTCGGGGCCGTGACCGGCAGGCCCATCAGCTCGTTGACCTTGTTCGCGAACGCCGGGTCGAGGTTCGCCCGCCCGGCGACGTTGAGGCCCCACGACGCCCGGCCGATGCTGCCGGCCCGCGCGATCATCACGACCGTGAACAGGAACCCCGCCACGACGAGGCCGACCACGAACCCGAGCAGGTATTCCATCCGAATGTTCCCTAAATAATCTCGTCCCGAACAAGACGCCCCGTCCGACGTCGGAGGGTGCGACGGCGAACGGCACGGCGTCAGCGTGCCGGTGACGCCGCAACCACCCACACCGGCACGCTGACGCCGTGCCGTTCGCCGTCATGGTCCTCGGATTTATACGGATTGTGCGCGTCGCTTGACCCCGGCCGGGCGGCGGTTTACCATCATCTCTACCTGCCACCCGCGGAACCGCGTTCCGCTCTCGCGCTTCTAACGCCGCGCCCGTGTCACGGAGACTCCCCATGCGCCGACCCCTGCTCGCGGTCGCGTTCGCCGTCGCGTCGGTCGCGGTCGCCCAACAGCCGCAGAACCTGCTGCCGCTGCCGCGGATCAACTCCGTCTTTCCGGCCGGCGGGAAGGCCGGCACGACCGTGGACGTGACGGCCCTCGGCACCGACCTCGACGACGCCACGGCCCTGACGTTCTCACACCCCGGTCTGAAGGCGGAGGTCGTGTTGCCGCCGGCCGACCCGCCCGCGGACCCGAAGAAGAAGGACCCGCCGAAGAAGAAGAACGCCCCGCCGCCGACGGAGGCAAAGTTCAAAATCACGGTCGCCGCCGACGTGCCGCCGGGGGCCTATGACGTCCGCGTCGTCAACAAGTACGGTGTCAGCAACCCGCGGCTGTTCGTCGTCGGCGACAAGCCGGAGGTCAACGAGAAGGAGTCGAACAACGACACCGGCGAGGCGCAGAAGGTCGAACTCAATAGCGTCGTGAACGGCGTCATCAGCAACCCGGTGGACGTGGACTACACCGCGTTCAGGGGGAAGGCCGGGCAGCGGGTGCTGATCCACTGCGCGGCGAGCGGCATCGACAGCAAGTTGAAGCCACTGATCGAGGTCTTCGCGCCGGACGGCCGCCGCGTGGCGAACGCCCGCAACTACCAGGACGCCGACGCGCTCGCGGACGTGACGGTCCAGAGCGACGGCGAGTACCTCGTGCGGCTGACGGAGTTCGCGCACCAGGCCGGCAGTCCGGACCACTTCTACCGGCTGACGCTCACCACCGGGCCGTGGATCGACGCCGTGTTCCCGCCGGTCGTGGAGCCGGGCAAGGCGGCGACGCTGACCGTCTACGGCCGCAACCTGCCCGGCGGGAAGCCGAGCGGGATGAGCGTGGACGGCAAGCCAGTCGAGTCGGTCACGGCATCGGTCACACCGGCCCAATCGCCGTTCCGTCGCCGCATCGACCCGCCGACCGGGTTGCAGGACAGCTTCGAGTTCCGGCTGCCCGGCTCGAACGCCGTGCCGGTCTACCTCACGTCCGGGCCGGTGACAATGGAGAAGTCGGCCGACAACGACAAGCCGGAGGCGGCCGAGGCGCTGACCGTGCCGTGCGAACTGGCGGGGCGGATCGAGAAGCGGTACGACCGCGACTGGTACAGCTTCACGGCGAAGAAAGGCGACACGCTCATGGTCGAGCTGTTCGCCGACCGCATCGGGTCCTCGATGGACGGCTTCCTCACGATCCGCAACGCCGCGACGAAGCAGGACGTGGCGAACGAGGGGACGCTCGACGACGACGCGGAATCGCTGCACCCGACGAGCTTCTTCAGCCGCACGACCGACCCGGTCGCGTTCAAGTTCACCGCCCCGGCGGACGGCACGTTCCAAATCCTGGTCGGCAGCCGCGACGCGAACGTGAGTTACGGCCCCCGCAGCTCCTACCGCCTCCGCGTCGGCCCGGCGAGGCCGGACTTCCGCGCCGTGGTCATGCCGCGCAGCCGCGAGTTGCCCGCGGCCGTGGTCGCGCGGCCGGACGGCGAGGTCGCGTTCGACGTGTTCCTCCAGCGGCTCGACGGCTTCGCCGGGGCCGCGACCGTTTCCGTCGAAGGCTTGCCCGCCGGCGTCACGGCGTCGCCGACGACCATCGGCACGGGCCAGAAGTGGGGCACGCTCGTCCTCTCCAGCGCCGCCACGCTCGCCGACGCGCAGGCGACGCTCAAGGTAAAGGTGACGGCCACCATTAATGGGAAGCCGGTCACTCGCGAGGCTCTGCCGGCGTCGATTACCTGGGCCGTGCAGGGGCAGAACGTCCCGACCGTTGCCCGGCTCGACCAGTCGCTGGTCCTCGCCGCCCGCGGGGACAAGGCGACGTTCCGCGTCAAGCCGGACCTCGCCGCCGCGACCGTGAAGCTCGACGGCAAGGACGAGAAGGCGTCGTCCCCCCTCGTCGTGAAGCCGGGGAGCAAGGTGACGGTCCCGGTGAAGGTGACGTGGCAGGAGAAGGACGCCCGGCCGAACCCGGTGAACGTGGTGATCGAGCCGACGCAGCAGAACATGAACCAGTCGGCCGTGAACGTGAACAACGCCCAGCCGGTCGCGATCCCGAAGGACAAGGCGGACGGCACGGTCGTCGTGGACGTGAAGAGCAACGCCGCGCCGGGAACTTACAGCGTCCCGCTGCGGGCCGAGACGACGGTGAAGTTCTCGAAAGACCCGACGGGCAAGGACAAGAAGGACATCACCGTGTATGCGTTCGCGGCCCCGTTCGAGGTGACGGTCATCCCGACGAGCCTCGCGAAGTTGTCGGCCCAGTCGCCGGGCAACCTGAAGCAAGGCGCGACGGCCGAGGTCGTGGTTCGCGTCGAGCGGCAGTTCGACTTCGACGGCCCGTTTACCGTGAAGGTGGAGCTTCCGAAAGAGGCCGTCGGCGTGACGGCGGAGCCGGTGACGATCCCGGCCGGCGCGACGGAGGCGAAGCTGAAGCTCGTCGCCGCGAAGGACGCGAAGGTCGGCGCGGTGAACAACGTGGCCGTCACCGCCGTCGCGAAGTGGGACGGCAAGTACGAGACGAAGCACGAAACGAAGTTCAACGTGAACGTGGTGAAGTGAGGAATTGAGCCCCAGATGAACAAAGAGGACACGGGTAAAATCAGATAGGAGAGCGAAGGATCATCAATGGATCACCCGAACAATCTTGAGCCGATTCGCTGGTCCATACTCGTGCGGTTCGCGGCCGTTTTCGGCCTCGTGTTCGGGTTGATCGGCGTCTCGGCTCGTGCTGTTGCCGAGCGGCTGGTACGCGGTCACGAACTCGATCCCGTCGATTTGGCTCAGGTATTTTTGAGTCGCCTGACCGAGGGCTATTTCTTCTCCCTAGTTTGCGCCTACCTATTGCTCCGACAAATTCGCCAAGAGGCCGCCACGCCGCCACCGCCCGCCACACCTGATTCATCCCCACCGAGAGAATAAATGATGCGCACCCTGACCCTCCTGTTCCTCCTTTCCGCCGTCGCTTCGGCCCAGGAAAAGAAGGACGCCAAGCTCACGCCGATCGAGCCGGCGAAGCTCGACCGGAAGGAGCCGATCGACTACGCGAAGGACGTGCAGCCACTGTTCGCGGCGAAATGCACCGTCTGCCACTCCGGGTCGGAGCAGAAGGGGAAGTTCGACATGGGCACGTTCGCGGCCGTCATGAAGGGCGGCCGCCGCGGCGTCGCCGTCGTGCCGGGCAAGCCGACGGACAGCCTGCTGTACGCGTACAGCAGCCACAACAAGGCCCCGGTCATGCCGCCGAAGTCGGAGGAGAACCCGCTCACCCCGGCCGAGGTCGCGGTCCTGAAGCTCTGGATCGAGCAGGGGGCGAAGGGGCCGACCGCGCCGGAGGTGAAGTCGCGGCCGAAGGTCGTGCTGACGCTGCCGCCGGCGCTCGTGAAGCCGGTGCGGGCCGTGGCCGTCAGCCCGGAGAAGGTCGAGAAGGCCGTCGTCGCCGCCGGCCGCGGGAACCAGATCCACCTGTTCGACGGCAAGACCGGCGCGTTCAAGGCGACGTTCCTCGACCCGACGCTGAAAACCGCGGACGGCAAGGAGGCGAAGTCCGCGCACGTCTCGCTCGTCGAGTCGCTGGCCTACTCGCCGGACGGCAAGACGCTCGCCAGCGGCAGCTTCCAGGAGGTCACCCTCTGGGACGCCGAGAAGGGGACCGTGAAGGCCCGCGTCCCCGGCTTCGCCGACCGCGTCGTGGCGCTCGCCTACTCCGCGGACGGCAAGTTGCTCGCCACCGGCGGCGGCGCGCCGACGGAGGACGGCGAGGTCAAGGTGTTCACCGCGGACGGCAAGCCGGCGTTCGAGGTCAAGAGCGGGCACAGCGACACGGTGTTCGGCGTCGCGTTCAGCCCGGACGGGAAGCTGCTCGCCACGAGCGGCGCGGACAAGTTCGTGAAGGTGTGGGAAGTGCCGAGCGGTAAGTTCGTGAAGTCGTTCGAGGGGCACACGCACCACGTCCTGGACGTGGCCTGGACGGCCGACGGGAAGAAGCTCGTGTCGGCCGGGGCCGACAACGTCATCAAGGTGTGGGACTACGAGAAGGGGGAGAAGGCCCGCGACATCCAGGGCCACCAGAAGCAGGTGACGCGGCTGGCGGTCGTGCCGAAGACGCAGACGTTCCTGACGGCCAGCGGCGACGCGACGGTGCGGCTGTACAACGCGGACAACGGCAACCAGGCCCGGACGTTCGGCGAGAACAAGGACTACGTGTACGCGGTGGCGACGAACCCGGACGGCGCGGTCGTCGCGGCCGGCGGCGAGGAGGGCGTCGTCCGGCTGTACAACGGCACGAACGGGCAACTCGTGAAGGCGATGCTCCCGCCGGACGCGGAGCCGAAGAAGAAGTAGCCTCGACTTCCGAAGTCCGGCTTCGACTTCGGAAGTCGAGCGAGCCCAGAACCTTCGCCGCGTCCGCAGATGCCGCTCTCCCCTCGGACTTCCGAAGTCGAAGCCGGACTTCGGAAGTCGGGTTCTCACTTCCCCATCACCGCCAGCGCCCGCGCCGCGCGGCCGTGGTCCGGGTCGAGCGACAAACACTTCTCGAACGCCTGCCGCGCCTCCGCGGGGCGGTTGAGCGCCCGGTACGCCTCGCCGAGGCGGTACCACCCGTGGGCCAGCTGCGGGTCGAGCCGCACCGCCTCCCGGAACGCGCCGACCGCCTCCGCCGGCTTCCCCGCGTCGTGCCGGTCGATCCCGGCCGACAGGAACGCCAGCGGCAACAGCGCCCTCGCCGCGGCCGCGTCGCCGGCCTGCTCGTGGGCCGCCGCCAGCTTGTACCGCAGGTCCTTCACGTCCGGACCGGTCCCGAAGGCCGCGGCCCGCGCCCATGCCGCCCGCGCGTCGGCGGCGCGGCCGGCGGCCTCGTAAGCCTCGCCGAGCCGCCACACCATCTGCACCGACGGCCCGCCGCGGTCCACGGCGTCCGCCAGCACCTTCACCGCCTCGGCCGGGCGGTTGCGGTTCAGCAGGTGCTCGGCGTACCCGTCGGCCGCCTCGACCGACCATGCGTTCGCCGTCACGTCGGTTAAAAATGCGTCCGCTTCCGCCGCGGGCATCTTCGGAAGTTTCTTGAACGCGGCCCGCACGCCGAGCCGGTCCTTCACGGCTTCGAGCCACGCCGCCTCGCGGTCGAGCGGGTTCGGCAACCGGTCCGGCGACCGCTCGAACCGGTCGGCCAGCTCGTCCGCCTGCCGCGCGTCGCCGCGGGCCAGGGCCGCGCGGTAGCGGAGGGACACCGACTGCTGCGCGTCCGGGAGGTCGGCGGGTCGGCCCAGCCGCACCAACTCCAGCCGGGCGGCGGGCAGGTCGCCGCACTTCGCGAAGGCGTCCGCCGCCGCGACCGCGTCTTCGAGCCGGAGGTGGTTGCGGCCGACGTGGTACCACACTTCCGTCGGCCGCGGGTGGCCGGCGTCGATGGCCGCGGCGTACCGCCCGTTCGCCTCTACCACGAGGCTCAGCCGGTCGAGCGCGAACGCATGGCGGAACAGCGCCTCCGGGTCGCCGGTGCGGGCGGCCACGCGGTAGCACGCCTCCGCTTCGGGCAGGAAGCCGGTGGCAAAGTACGCGTCCGCGAGGTTCCCCCAGTCGGCGGGAGTCTCGCACCGATCCGCCAGCGCGCGAACGTCGGCGGCCGTGATCGGGTCAATCGCCGACAGGTCCGGCCGCGGCGGCGTCGGGCGACTCCACTGCCGGTACGCGAACACCGCCCCGGTGGCGAGTTCGACGAGGATGATGAACGCGAGCAGCGCGCGGGGGCGGGTCATGGGCCGCCCGCCTTCCGGTTCAGCCACGCGGTCAGCCGACCGCGCTTCCCCGGCGGGACCGGTTCCAGGTTGAGCGCCCCGGCCACCACGTCCGTCCGGCCGTCGCCGTCGAGGTCGCCCGCCGCGACCGTGGCGAGCGCCACCGGCCGGTCCGCGAGTGTCTTCGCGGCGAACGTCTGCCGCCCGTCGTTCTCCAGCAGCACGAGGCTCGCGGCCCCGTCCGCCCGCCAGTCGTTGAACATGCACGCCAGCACGAGGTCGGTGTCGCCGTCGGCGTCCAGGTCCGCCGCCGCCGCCGCGTACACGCCGCCGACCGCCGCCAGCCGGTGGACTTCAAACTGCAGGTTGCCCTTGTTTTCCAGCCAGAAGCAGCCATGCCACGCCTGCGGGAAGTGGTGGCCGACTTCCAGATTGTCCCCGGCCGAGAGGATCAGGTCCGGGTCGCCGTCGCGGTCGAGGTCGGCGACGGTCAGCCCGGCGCTGCCGAGGTCGTAGTTCGGGAAGCCGTGCAGCTTCCGCGGCGCGAACGCCCCTTTCCCGTCGTTGACGAACGCCCACACCTCCTCGTGGTCCTGCGACACGAGCGCCACCACGTCGAGGTCGCCGTCGCCGTCCAGATCGACGACGGGGACGTGCGACGGGCCTTGCGACGCGAACAACAGGTGATCGCGGAACCGGCCGCCGCCCTTGTTTTCCAGCCACAGGACGCGGCCGCGGTTGAACCCGTACTCGGCGACCACGAGGTCGAGGTCGCCGTCGCCGTCGAGGTCGCCGGCCCGCACGTCCGTCACCCGCCGCACGTCGTCGAGCAGCGTGCGGCGGCCGAACTCGCCGCCCTTGTTCTCCAGCCACACGACCTGCCCGACGCGGTCGTCCGTCGGCCAGATGCTGCCGACGACGGAGACGATCAGGTCCGGGTCGCCGTCGGCGTCGAGGTCCGCGACGGCGAACGGGCCGGGGCAGTTCAACTCGGGGCCGAGCGGCCGCTCGTCCCAGTTGCCGCCGCGGCGGTGGTACGCGAACAACTGGTTCCGCTGCCCGTCGGCCGCGATCACTTCGGGGCGGCCGTCGCGGTTCAGGTCGAAGAGCTGGACGTGCGTGACCCGCGGCTGCCCGACCATCGGCCCGACGGCTTCCGCCCGTAGGGCCAACGCGGCAGGGGGGAACACGGCGACCGGGCTAACGTGCAGCGGCGGCGGGCCGCCGGCCGCCGGGACCGCCCGCACGACGAAGTAGAGCGCGACCGGCAACACCGCCGCGGCCGCGATCAGCACCCACGGGCGGCGCGGGCGTGTGGGAGATTGATGAGACATCGGGCGGACCTTGCAAGAAACCCGCGGCAAACCGGAATAGCCGATTATCCTACCGGCCGCCGGCAGGGGCGGGGGGCGGTTTCGGGTCGTGCCGGATTTCCCGCCTGTACGGGCGGTCAACTTTCCGCTTCACCCGTTGAGTGCCGGCGGTTTACCCGGTAGGGTTGATAGTAGAGCGTGACCCCGTGCGGCCCCAGCGAGGAGGCGAGTCGTGGCCCTCTTACCCGTCGATCGCGACCTGCTCCAACGGTGCCTGCGGAAGCAGCCGGGGGCGTGGAACGACTTCGTCGACCGCTACCTCAGCCTCATCTACCACGTCATCGGGTACACGGCCCACCTGCGGAGCGCGAAGGTCAACGCCGAGGACGTGGAGGACATCGCGGCCGAGGTGATGCTGCAAATCGTCGCGGACGACTACAAGGTGCTGCGGCAGTTCCGCGGGAACGCGACCCTCGCCACGTACCTGACCGTGATCGCCCGCCGCATCTGCGTCCACGAGCTGACCCGCCGGCAGACGGTCCGCGACGCCATCCGCAAGGGCGACGTGAAGGTGGACGACGTGCCCGACTCGTTCGAGGGGTCGCTGGCCGAGATCAAGGGGCTGGAGCGGCTGGACGAGGTGGACCGGCTGTTGCGGAAGCTCTCCGGCAAGGAGCGGGAGATCGTCCGGCTGTTCTACCTGGAGGGCCGCACCTACGAGGAGATCAGCACGGAGACGGGCGTGCCGGTGAACACGATCGGGGCGGTCCTGAGCCGCGCCCGCGAGAAGCTGCGGAAGTACCGCAAGAGCGCGACGGACATCCCGGTGCTGACGAAGGCGGACATTCGCGCGGCGAACGCCAACGCGCGGAAGCCGGAGATGAAGACGGGGGAGTCGAAGTAAGCAGAGGTCAGAAGTCAGAGACCAGAGGTCAGAAAAGACATTCGGCGTCCTTCTGACCTCTGGTCTCTGACTTCTGACCTCTGGCTCTTCAATCCACGTACAGGAACTCGTTCAGGTTCAGGACGGCGTGGCACAGGTCGGTGACGGCCTCGGCGCTCGTGCCGGGGTGGGCCGCCAGGAACTTCGCCGTCGCCGCCCGCTCCGCGGCCGACGGCCCGCGGGCCAGCGCCAGCGCGAACACGCGGTCGGTCAGCCTCTCGCGGTCCTCGCCGGCCTCTTTCCGCACCCGCTCGGCGAACGCCTTCGCGAAGTCCAGGACGATCGCGTCGTTGACGAGCATCAGCGCCTGCGGGGCCGTCGTCGTCACGAACCGGCGGGCGCACGTCTCGCTGCGGTCGGTCGCGTCGAACAGGAGGAACAGCGGGTAGCGGAGGTTCCGCTTCACGTACACGTACACGCTCCGCCGGTTCCGCTCCGCGGCGTCCTCTGTCACCGCCCACCCCTTCGCCCCCTTCAGTTCCGCCGGCAGCGCCGGCCGCACGCCGGGGCCGCCGGCCTTCGGGTTCAGCGCCCCGCTGACGGCCAGCATCGCGTCGCGGAGGGACTCGCCGTCCAGCCGCTTCCGCGGTGACCGCCAGAGCAGGTCGTTCTCGGGGTCGGCCGACAGCCCGGCGTTCCCCTGGCTTGTCTGCCGGTACGCCGCGGACGTGACGAGCAACTTGTAGACGTGCTTGACGGACCACCCGTGCGCGACGAAGTCGGTCGCCAGCCAATCGAGCAGTTCCGGGTGCGTCGGCTTCTCGCCGGTCAGGCCGAAGTCGCTGCTCGTCTCCACGATCCCGCGGCCGAACGCGTGCTGCCAGACGCGGTTGACCATCACGCGGGCGGTCAGCGGATTCTTCGCGCTCGCGATCCAGTTCGCCAGTTCCGTGCGGCGGCCGGTCGTCGTCGCGGTCGGCTTCGGCTCGGCCGTGCGGTCGTCGATGGCCGACAGGTAGCCGGGATCGACCTCGTCACCCTTCTTTTGCCAGTTCCCGCGCTTGAGTTTGAAGTGCGGCGGGGCGGCCGTCCCCACGTCCGTCATCGTCATCGCCGTCGGCGGCTCCGGCGGCCGCTCCTTCGCCAGGGCCGTCATCTGCTTGGACATCTCGTCCCACTTCGCCTTCGCGTCGCCCTTCAACTGCGTCGCGAACTTCGTATTCCGGGCGCGGTCGAGTTGCTTCTCCACCATCACCGCGATCTGCTTCTGCCAGGGCGTGCGGTCGGCGAACGGGATGTCCACGAGATTCGCGTAGTCCTCGTCGAACCGCGACCGCTCCTTCTTCGCGCTCTTCTCCCGGTACGGTCCTTCCAGTTCCGCCAGCTTCGCCCGCACGTCGGCCGTCCTCGCCTCCCACGCGGCCTTCTTTTTCGCGTACTCGGCGAGTTGCTCCGGGGACTGCACCGGCCGTTCGCTCGGCCAGAACCCGGCGAAGAACGCCTGCATCCGGTAGTAGTCGTCCTGGAGGATCGGGTCGGTCTTGTGGTCGTGGCACTTGGCGCAGCCGAGGGTGATGCCGAGGAACGCGGCCGCCGTCGTGTCGGTGATGTCGTTGAGAATTTCTTGCCGCCGCTGCTCGAGGTTGACCGCGTTGTACTCGTCCGGGTAGTGCCGCAGGAACCCGGTCGCGACGGCCGCGGCCGGGTCGGCCGGGAACAACTCGTCGCCGGCGAGCTGTTCCTTCAGGAAGCGGTCGTAGGGCTTGTCCTTGTTGAAGCTGTCGATGACGTAGTCGCGGTACCGCCACGCGGACGGCCGGGGGTCGTCCGAGTTGAACCCGTCGGTCTCGGCGAACCGGGCCAGGTCGAGCCACCAGACGGCGACCCGCTCGCCGAACCGCGGCGACGCGAGCAGCCGGTCCACGACCTTCTCGTAGGCGTCCTTCGCCGTGTCCTTCTCGAACGCGGTCAGTTCCGCCGGCGTCGGCGGGAGGCCGGTCAGGTCGAACGTGACGCGGCGGAGGAGCGTCGCCTTGGACGCCGCCGGCGAGAACGCGAGCTTCGCGGCGCGCAACTTTTCGAGGAGGAACGAATCGACCGGGTGCGCCGCGAGCTTCGGCGGCGTCGGCCTGCCGAAGGGCTTGTACGCCCAGTCGTCCGGCGGCTCCGCGGCGGGGACGGCTATGGAAGCGAGCAAAAGTGCGAGGGAAGCGAGTCGCATCGGCGGGGTCCGGTCGGCGGGAGACGGTCACCGCTAGTGTAACCGGCCGCGTGCGGAAGGGGCAATCGGATTCCTACAGCCCCCGGCGGTAGAACCCGGAGCGGAAGCGATGGGGTGAGGGACCAACACCCCATCGCTTCCGCTCCGGGTTCTACAAAACAGCCGAGGGCTGACCGCGAATGACGGTCAGCCCTCGGCTTTGTATCCCCGGAGGGGCGTTACCCGACGATCTGCTTGACCTTCACGCGGACGTGCGGCTGGGTGTGGCCGCGGAGCCGCTTGGACGCCTTCCGCCGGCGGAAGTACTGCGTCTGCGTCTTCACCTTCGGGAAGTCCACGACTTCCGCGACGACTTTCGCCCCGGCCACCAGCGGCTGGCCGATCGTCGCCCCGCCGTCCTTGCCGACGATCAGCACCTTCGTCAGCTCGATCGTGTCCCCGAGGTTGACCTCGCGGTAGTCGATGTTGACCGTGCTGCCCTCTTCGACCCGGTACTGGCGGCTGCCGTCTTCAAAAATCGCGTACATCGGAATGAACCCTTGCGTCTCGGTCGCACAATTTTGCGAGACTGCTAACCTACGGCGCGGCTGGTTATGCGGCAAGTTATATAGCCGCCGGTTTACCGGCGGGGTTTGGGGGTCGCAAAACCCCGCCGGTAAGCCGGCGGCTATCTATATTCCTCGTCCCGAACGTCTCGTTTGCGTGCGAGCGGGCGGTTGCAGCCGCCGATGCCCGCGAACCAGAGGTTCGGGACAAGAAGCCCAGAAACATTTTCACCCGACGAACACGCCGCCGGTGAAGTCGTCGAACGCCTCGAACTCGAACGCCGTCCGCGGCAGCGGGTTCGCCGCCAGCTCCGTTCCCAGGTACGCCGCCACCGTGCTCCCGGTGTTCGTCCCGGCCCCGACGACGAGGTCGGCCCGGTCGTCGCCGTCCAGGTCCTTCACGCTCACCCGGACGCCGCCGCGGGTCGCCGGGTCGCCGGCGAAGAAGTTCACGATCTGCGTCTGCGTCGCGCCGCCGGACTTCATCAGCGCCGCCCCGTCGAACGCCGTCACCCGCGGGCCGCCGTTCGGGCCGCCGCCGGCGATGATCTCGGCGATGCCGTCGCCGTCCACGTCGCCGACGGCCACGAACGCGCCGTTGCGGAGCGTCGGCTCGAACGCGAAGAAGTCGTTGAACAGCTTCCGCGGCACGCTGCCGAGCGACTTGCCGTCGAACGCCGCCACGCGGGGGCCGCCGCGGAACCCGGCCGAGACGACCAGGTCGGCCGCCCCGTCGCCGGTCAGGTCGCCGACGGCGGCGCGAGCGCCGCCGCGGAAGTTCGCGTCCTCGATCCCGAAGAAGCTCGCGACCTTCCCGAACCCGGCCCCGGTGTACACGTCCACCCGCGGGCCGCCGCCCCGGTCCGGCGTGATGACTAGGTCGGCGACGCCGTCCCCGGTCGTGTCCCCGGCCGCCACGTACACGCCGCCGGTGAACGCGGCCTCGAACGGCTGGATCGCGAAGATCGTCTTCTGCGTCGCGCCGTCGATGACCTGCACGAACGTCGTGCGGCCCGGCCCGGACCCGACCACGAGGTCCGCGATGCCGTCGCCGGTGAAGTCGCCGGTCGCCACCCGCGCCCCGAATTCCGTGCCGGGGAACGCCTTCGAGAAGAACCGCGGCGACCCGTCCGCGTTGAACAGCGTCACGTCCGGCTGCCCGTCGTCCGACCCGACGGCGAACTCCTGGTAGCCGACCAACTCCGCCCGCCCGGTCGCGTCCACGGCGACCGTCACGAACTGCGTCGGCGTCGCGAACTCGCCGTCGCTCGCGGTGACGGCGACTTTCGCCGTACCGCGGGAGCCGCGCTTTGCCGTGTACGTCAGTGTCCCGTTCGCGTCCACCGACGGCGGCGACGTGAACGTCACGTTCCCGGTCGTGCCGACCACGGTGGCGATGACGTTCAGCGCGTCGGCCTCGTTCGGCCCGGCCGTGAACGCCACCACGTTCGGCACGCTCACGGTCACGCCCTTCGTTCCCGTCGTCGGCGTCGGCACGGTCGCCGTCGGCGCGTCGTTCACCGGCGTCACGTTGATGCTGAACGCGAACCCGAACCCGCCCGGCGTGCCGTTCGCCGCGACCGCGTTGAACACGGCCGTGCCGAAGCTGTCCGGCGCGACCTGGTACGTCAGGTTCCCGGCCGCGTCGAACGTCGGCATCTGCGTGAACACGACGCCCGGCGTCTGCTGCGCGACGGCCACGGACACCGGCATGAACTCCGGCTCCTCCGGGTTGCCGGGGATGAGCGTCACGAACGACGACACGCTCTGCGCCCCGGCGTCCTCCGCGACGGTGACGTTCGGCGCGACCTGGAAGCTCGGCGGCACGGGCACGGCCTTCACCGCGAACGTGAACGCCTGGGTCGCGGAATTCGTGCCGCCGCCGCTGTCCGTCGCGGTGACGGTGATCGTGGCCGTCCCGCTCCGCAGCGGGTTAAGCGCGAACGACACCTTCCCGCTCGCGTCCACGACCGGCGGCGTGGTGAACAGCCGCGGGTTGTCGGTCGTGAGCACGAACGCGATGGTTTGCGCGGCCTCGTTCGCGGGGCCGGCAGTGAGGTTCACGACGGTCGGGAAGATCGCGGAAACGGACGTGTCGAGGCCGAAGCTCGGCGCGTCGTTGACCGGGTTCACGGCGACGGCGAACGTCCGCGGGGCGGACGCCGCGCCGCCGGAGTCCACCGCCACGACGGTGACGGTCGCCACCCCGAAGGCGTCGGGGGCGGCGGTGTACGTCAGCTTGCCGCTCGCATCAATCGCGGGCTGCACGGCGAACAGCGCCGGGTTGTCCGTCGTCACCTGGAACGCGACCGTCTGGGCCGCCTCGTCCGCCGGGCCGACCACGACGCCGGTGACGAGGCCCGCGACGGCTTGCGCCCCGCCGTCTTCCGCCGACGCCGGCGCGACGCCGACGGCGAACGTCGGGGCGTCGTTCACGGCCGCGACGGCGAGCGTGAACGTCTGCGGGTCGGCCGAGTCGTCGCCGCCGTTGTCCGTGCCGCCGTCGTCGGTCGCGGTCACGGTGATCGTCGTCGTCCCGTTCGCGTCCGGGGCCAGCGTGTACGTCAGCTGCCCACTCGCGTCGATGGCCGGCTGCACGCTGAACAGGGCCGGGTTGCTCGCCGTCACCTGGAACGCGACGGTTTGCCCCGCCTCGACGGCCGGGCCGGCCGCGATGTTCGTCAGGAAGCCGGGGACAATGACCGCGCCGCCGTCCTCGGTGGCGGCCTGGTTCGCGCCGACGGCGAACGTCGGGGCGACGTTTTTGAACAGCACGGCCAGTAGGAACGTCTGCGGGGCGGCCGTGTCGGCCCCGCCGCCGGAGTCGGTGGCCGTGACGGTGACGGTCGCCAGCCCGATGGCGTCCGCCGCCGCCGTGTACGTCAGCTTGCCGCTCGCATCAATCGCCGGCTGCACGGCGAACAACGCGGGGTTGTTCGTGCTGACGTTGAACGAAACCGTCTGGCCGATCTCGTCCGCCGGGCCGACGGACACGCTCGTGACGAACCCGACGACGACCTGCGGGCCGACGTTGATCGTCACCGTCTGGTTCCCGCCGACGGCGAACGTCGGCGTGTCGTTGACCGGGTTCACGGTGATTGTGAACGTTTGAACCGTCGTGTCCGTGCCGCCGTTCGCGGTCCCGCCGTCGTCTTGCACCGTGACCGTCACGACGGCCGTGCCGTTCGCGTCCGGGGCGGCCGTGTACGTCAGCTTCCCGCTCGCGTCGATACTCGGCTGCGCGGTGAAGAGGGCGTTGTTGTCGGTCGTGACCGTCACCGTCGCCGCCTGCGTCTCGTTCGCCGGGCCGACGCTCAGGGCCGTGAGGAAGCCCGCGACCGCCTGATCGCCCGCGTCCTCGGCGGTGGCCGGCGCGACGCCGAGGGCGAACGTCGGGGCGTCGTTCACCGGCGTGACGGTAATCGTGAACGCCTGCGGCGCGGACGTGTCCGTGCCGCCGCCGTCGTCCACGGCGAGGACCGTCACCGTCGCGGAGCCGTTGGCGTTCGCCGCGAGCGTGTACGTCAGCTTGCCGTCCGTCCCGATACTCGGCTGCGCGGTGAAGAGGGCGTTGTTGTCGTTCGACACGACGAAGCTGACCAGCTGCCCCGCCTCGTCGGCCGGGCCGGCCGAGGCCGTGGCGAAGCCCGCGACGGTTTGCGGTGCGGCGTCTTCGAGGACGGTCGGCCCGGCCGCCAGGGCGAACGTCGGGGCGTCGTTCACGGCCGTCACGGTGATGGTGAAGATCGCGGTCGCGGCGTCCACGCCGCCGTCGGCCGTGCCGCCGCTGTCGCGGAGGACGACGGCGACCCGTGCCGTGCCGTTCGCGTTCGTCGCCGGGGTGAACGTGAGGTTCCCGGCCGCGTCGATCGTCGGCTGAACCGAGAACAAGGCGTTGTTGTCGTTCGACACCTCGACGGTGAACGTCTGGTCCGCCTCGTTCGCCGGGCCGACGACGACCGCCGACAGGAAGTTGGCGATGCTTTGCTGGCCGGCGTCTTCGAGGACCGTCGGGTCGCCGGCGAGCGCGAACGTCGGGGCGTCGTTCACCGGCGCGACGGTGATGACGAACGTTTGCGCGGCGGACGTGTCCGCCCCGCCGCCGTCATCGACGGCGACGACCGTGACGGTGGCCGTGCCGAACGCGTCCGTGGCCGGGGTGAACGTCAGCTTCCCGTCCGCGCCGATGGTCGGCTGGACCGAGAACAGGGCGTTGTTGTCGTTCGACACCAGGAAGCTGACCGACTGACTGGCCTCGTCCGCGGGGCCGGCGGAGATCGCGGTGACGACGCCGGCCGTCGCGACCGGGCCGCCGTCCTCCAGCGCCGACTGGTCCCCGGCGAGGGCGAACGTCGGGGCGTCGTTCACGGCCGTGACGGTGATCGTGAACGTTTGAACCGTCGTGTCGGCCCCGCCGTTCGCGGTCCCGCCGTCGTCCTGAACCGTGACGGTGACGGTCGCCGTGCCGTTCGCGTTCGCGGCCGGGGTGAACGTCAGCTTCCCGTCCGCGCCGATGTTCGGGGCGACGGCGAACAGCGCCGCGTTGTCGTTCGTGACGGTGACGGTCGCCGTCTGGCCGGCCTCGTTCGCCGGCCCGACGCTCAGGGCCGTGAGGAAGTCCGCGACCGCCTGCGGGCCGGCGTCTTCGAGGACGGTCGGCCCGGCCGCGAGGGCGAACGTCGGGGCGTCGTTCACCGCGGTCACGGTGATCGTGAAGGTTTGTGCGGCCGAGGTGTCGGCTCCGCCGCCGTCGTCCTTCGCGACGACGGTGACGGTCCCGATTCCGAAGGCGTTCGCGGCCAGCGTGTACGTCAGCTTCCCGGCCGCGTCGATGGTCGGTTGCGCCGCGAACAAGGCGTTGTTGTCGTTCGAGACGACGAAGCTGACCGCCTGGCCCGCCTCGTCCGCGGGGCCGGCGGACTTCGTCGCGATGAACCCGGCGACCGCCTGCGAGCCACCGTCCTCCAGTACCGTCTGGTTCGCACCGACGGTGAACGTCGGGGCGTCGTTCACCGCGGTCACGGTGATGGTGAACGTCTTGATCGTGGTGTCGATCCCGCCGTCGGCCGTGCCGCCGTTGTCCACGGCCGTGACGGTCACCGTCGCGGAGCCGTTCGCATTCGCTGCGGGGGTGAACGTCAGCTTGCCGGTCACGGGGTCGATCGCCGGGGCGACGGCGAACAGCGTGGGGTTGTCGCTCGTCACGGTCATCGTGACGGCCTGGCCCGTTTCGTTCGTCGGGCCGGCGGCTAGGGTCGTCAGGAAGTTCGCCACCTCCTGCGGGCCGGCGTCCTCGAGGGCGGTCGGGTTCGCCCCGAGGGTGAACGTGGGAGCGTCGTTCACGGCCGTCACCGTGATCGTGAAGGTTTGCGGGGCCGACGTGTCCACGCCGCCGTTCGCGGTCCCGCCGTCGTCCTTCGCCGCCACCGTCACCGTCGCCGTGCCGAAGGCGTCGGCGGCGAGCGTGTACGTCAGCTTCCCGGTCGCGTCGATGGCCGGGGCGACGGCGAACAGCGCCGCGTTGTCGTTCGACACGACGAAGCTGACCGCCTGCGTGGCCTCGTCCGCCGGGCCGGCGAACGAAGCCGTCACGAAGGCGGCGGTAGAAACCGCGCCGCCGTCCTCCATCGCCGTCTGGTTCCCCGCGAGGGTGAACGTCGGCGCGTCGTTGACGGCGTTCACGGTGATCGTGAACGTCTTGATCGTGGTGTCGATCCCGCCGTCGGCCGTGCCGCCGTTGTCCACGGCCGTGACTGTCACCGTCGCGGAGCCGTTGGCGTCCGCCGCCGGGGTGAACGTCAACGTCCCGTCCGCGGCGATGGCCGGGGCCGCGGCGAACAGCGCCGCGTTGTCGTTCGTCACCGTGATCGTGACCGTCTGCCCGGCCTCGTCCGGCGGGCCGGCGGTGAGGGCCGTCAGGAAGTTCGCGACGGTCTGCGGCCCGGCATCCTCGTTCAGCGACGGGCCGGCCCCGAGGGAGAACGTCGGGGCGTTGTTCACGACGCGGACGGTGATCGTGAACGTCTGCGGGCCGGACGTGTCGATCCCGCCGTCGGCCGTGCCGCCGTCGTCCTTCGCGACGACCGTGACGGTCGCCGTGCCGGTGACGTTCGGGGCGACGGCGTACGTCAGCTTCCCGTCCACCCCGATGCTCGGGGCGACGGCGAACAGCGCCGCGTTGTCGTTCGACACGACGAAGCTGACCGTCTGGCCGGCCTCGTTCGCCGGGCCGGCGGACTTCGTCGCAATGAAGTCGGCGACCGACTGCGCCCCGCCGTTCTCGGCGACCGACTGGTTCGGGCCGACGACGAACGTGGGGGCGTCATTCACCGGCGAGACGGTGATCGTGAACGTCCGCGTCGCGGCATCGCCGCCGCCGTTCGCGGTCCCGCCGGTGTCCTGGACCTTCACCATGACGGTCGCGAGGCCGAAGGCGTCCGCGGCCGGCGTGAACGTCAGCTTCCCGTCCGCGCCGATGGCGGGTTGCGCGCTGAACATGGCGTTGTTGTCGTTCGTGACCGTCACCGTCGTCGTCTGAGCGGACTCGTCGGCCGGGCCGGTCGTCACGGCCGTCAGGAAGTCGGCGACGACTTGCGGCCCGGCGTCTTCGAGGAGCAGCTGGTTCGCCCCGAGGGCGAACGTCGGGGCGTCGTTCACGGCCGTGACGGTGATGGTGAAGATGCCGGTGGCGGCATCGACGCCGCCGTCGGCCGTGCCGCCATTGTCGCGAACGACGACGGCGACCCGCGCCGTGCCGTTCGCGTCCGCGGCCGGGGTGAACGTCAGCTTGCCGGTCGCCGCGTCGATGGTCGGCTGCACGCTGAACAGCGCGTTGTTGTCGTTCGACACCTCCACGGTCGTCGTCTGGCCGGCCTCGTTCGCCGGGCCGGGCGACACGGCCGTGAGGAAGTTCGCGATGGTTTGTGCGCCGGCGTCCTCGTTCACCGTCGGGTCGGCGGCGAGGGTGAACGTCGGGGCGTCGTTGACCGGCGCGACGGTGATCGTGAACGTCTGGGCCGCGGACGTGTCCACGCCGCCGTTCGCGGTCCCGCCGTCGTCCTTCGCGACGACGGTGACGGTCGCCGTGCCGAACGCGTCCGTCGCCAGCGTGTACGTCAATTTCCCGTCGGTGCCGATGGCCGGCTGCACGCTGAAGAGCGTGTTGTTGTCGTTCGTGACGGTAAACGTGACCGTCGTGCCGAGGTCGCCGGGCGGGCCGGCGGTGATGTTCGTCAGGAACCCGGCGACGGTCTGGGCGGCCGCGTCTTCCAGCACGGCCTGGTTCGCGCCGACGGTGAACGTCGGGGCCTCGTTCACGTTCGCTACCGTGACGGTGATCGCCTGGGCGTCCGTGCCGTTGCTGCCGTCGGCCGCGGTGACGGTCACCTCGTACTTGTTGTCGGCGTCCGCGTCGCCCGGCAGCTCGAAGTTCGGGGCCGCGAGGAACGTCAGCACGCCGGTCGCGGCGTCGATGGCGAAGAGCGTCTTGTCCGCCCCGCCGGTCAGGCTGAACGTGACGGCCGCGCCGGCGTCCTGGTCGGTCGCGATGACCTTCGTGACGGCCGTGGCGTTCTCGAACGCGGTCACGGCCGCCGTGTCGCCGCCGCCGTCGCTGGTGATGACCGGGGCGTCGTTCGCGTTCGTCACCGTGATGACGAGCGCCTGGTTCTGGAAGCTCGTCCCGTCGGACACCCGGACCTCGACGCCGTAGACGTTGTCGGCGTTCTTGTCGGCCGGGGTCTCGAAGTCCGGGGCGGCCTTGAATGTCAGCACGCCGGTCGTCGGGTTGAGGTCGAACAGGGCCGCGTCCTCGCCGACGGCCGTGTACGTGAGGACGGCCCCGGCGTCCTCATCGACCCCGACGACGGTGGTCACGGCCGTCGTGTTCTCCGGCACGGAGATGGCCGCCGCCTCGCCGCCGCCGTTGCTCGTGATCCGCGGCGTCTCGTTCGCGTCCGTGATCGTGACGGTGATCGCCTGGGCGTCGGTCAGCGTGCCGTCGGACGCGGTGACGGTCACCTCGTACTTGTTGTCCCCGTTCGCGTCGGCCGGGGCCTCGAAGTTCGGGCTGGCGGCGAAGGACAGGAGGCCGTTCGCGGTGTTGATCGTGAACTTCCCGGCGTCCGGCCCGCCGATGCTGTAGGTGATCGTCGTGCCGGGGTCCGGGTCGGTCGCGGTCACGACCGTCACGTCGGTCGTGTTCTCCGGCAGGGAGATGCTCGCCGTGTCGCCGCCGCCGTTGCTGGTGATCGTCGGCGGGGTGTTCGCGGCCGACGGCTCGCTGGTGACGACGATGTCGTCGATGCCGACCCACTCGTCGTTGCCGACGGCGTTCGACGTGATGATCCGAATCTGGATCGTCGCCTGGTCGTCGAGGTTCGACGGCAGCGTCACGCTGACGGGCGTGACCTTGCCGGCCAGGGACGGCCCCTCGGTGGCGTCCGCGACGTACCCGGCCGGGACGTTGACGAAGTTCCCGGCGTCGTTGAACCGGTACTGGAGGGCGACTTGTTGGGTCGAGTTGTCCGTGCTGCCGTCGAGGTCGCGGATGTTGTAGCTGATCTGCAGGTTCTTGCGGCCGGCCGAGTTCAAGTGGAGTTGGACGTACGGCGCGTCCGCCGTGCCCGACCCGTTCAGGGCGACGGTCGGGTTCGTGATGTGGAACTCGGCAACCCCGCCGGTGAACAGCGTGTCCGGGTTCGTCTGGTTCGCGATGACGTTCACGACCGTCGAGGGCGTGATGATGGTTTGCGGGTCCGTCCCAGTGGAACCCGTCAGGCCATCGCCCCGGTAGCCGATGATGCTCGGCACGCCGGCCCAGTTGTCGTCCGTCGTGATGAGACCGGTGTTCGTCCAGTCTTGGCCGAAGTTGCCGCCGGCGAGGCTGTGGTAGGTCGCGTCTGGCGTGGTGCGGTCTTCGAGCCGGTGCAGGCCGAGGCGGGCGGCTACGGCGCGGGTCCACTGCCGGCGGGCCAGAGATGTCATGACGGGAAGCTCCGGGGTGCGTTCGAGGGTGGGGATCAACGACCGGGGCGGGACGGCTCCCGTCGCGGCACGGGGCGTGGCGGAGCGGTGGCGGGGTCGTCCTTGAGAGGGCCAGCCCGGACACGTCCCGGATATTCGGCACGAAACAACGATTTTCGCCGTTTTACCCGACCCGAATCTTCTGTGCATCCCTCAGAATTGAATCTTCATGCATTCTTTCGCGCGGCGTGTCGTTATTTTCGGCAGCACCACGTTTCACGACGGCCGGCGTTGCGAAAGGGAAACGAATTCCGCGGCGAGTTTGCTCCGGGCGGAACGATTTTCCGGTCCCGGCGAGCGACCGAGCTACAACGACCTCCCAACCTTGCACCCGCGGCCGGAAGTTGGTTTCATTCCCGAACATGCCAACCGCCGTTCACCGAACCATCGACGCCGTCTGGCGGATCGAGTCCGCCCGGCTGATCGCCGGGCTGGCCCGGATCGTCCGGGACGTGGGGACCGCCGAGGAGCTGGCCCAGGACGCGCTCGTCGCGGCGCTGGAGCAGTGGCCGACCGCCGGCGTGCCGGACAACCCCGGCGCGTGGCTCATGGCCGCCGCCAAGAACCGGGCCATCGACCACGTCCGCCGGGTGAAGCGGATCGAGCGGAAGCACGCCGAGATCGGCCGCGGCCGGGCCGACGACCTCGCCCCGCCGGACCTCGACGCCGCGCTCGACGACGACGTGGGCGATGATCTCTTGCGGCTCGTGTTCACCGCCTGCCACCCGGTCCTCTCGACCGACGCCCGCGCCGCCCTCACGCTCCGGCTGCTCGGCGGGCTGACGACCGACGAGATCGCCCGCGCCTACCTCGTCGCCGAGCCGACCGTCGCGCAGCGGATCGTCCGGGCGAAGAAGACGCTGACGGAAAAGAACGTCCCGTTCGAGGTCCCCCGCGGCCCGGAACTGGCCGAGCGGCTCGCGTCCGTGCTGGAGGTCATCTACCTGATCTTCAACGAGGGGTACACGGCGACGGCCGGCGACGACTGGACGCGGCCGTCCTTGTGCGAGGAGGCGCTACGGCTGGGCCGCATCCTGGCGGAACTCGCCGCCCGGGAGCCGGAGGTCCACGGGCTGGTGGCGCTCATGGAAGTCCAGGCGTCGCGGCTGCGGGCGCGGGTCGGGCCGGAGGGCGAGCCGATCTTGTTGCTGGACCAGAACCGGGCGCGGTGGGACCAACTGCTCATCGGCCGCGGGCTGGCGGCGCTGGACCGGGCGGAGCGGCTCGGCGGGGACCGCGGGCCGTACCAGCTTCAGGGGGCGATCGCCGCGTGCCACGCCCGCGCCCGCACCGCGGACGCAACCGACTGGCCGCGGATCGCGGACCTGTACGGCGAGCTGGCGCGGCTGGTCCCGTCGCCGGTGATCGAGTTGAACCGGGCCGTGGCGGTCGGCATGGCGGCCGGGCCGGAAGCGGGGCTGGCGGTGGCGGACGGGCTGACGGCGGAGCCGTCGCTGAGGGGCTACCACCTGCTGCCGAGCGTGCGGGGCGACCTGCTGTTGAAGCTCGGCCGCCGGGCGGAGGCCCGCGGCGAGTTCGAGCGGGCGGCGGGGTTGACCCGCAACGCGCGGGAGCGGGAACTGCTGCTGGCGCGGGCGGCGGCGTGCGACGAGGGGTCCGGGTGATCCGCGGGGGTAAGTTTTTAACCTACCTTTGGGCTTTCGGCCCCGGAGGGGCGGCGGAACGATCCTCTACCCCTTCGGGGCGGGCCGCCTGCATCTGTCGAAGTTGCTCCGCGATCGACTGGAGGCTCACCCGAATTTGTCGGAGGGTGGCCCGTCGGGTGAGGTGGACGAGGACCAGGGTGGTGACCGCGGCCAGGGCCAACACGCCGACCGCGGCCGTCAGGATCACCAGCCCGTAAGTCAGCACGTAGACGTAAGTCACCAGCGGCCCGACGGTCCGCTCCTCGACGCTCGCGTCGGGCCGCGGCGGCGGGTCGCCCGGACGCCCGGACGCGCCCGGCGTGTCCCGCAGTAACTTCCCCGCCTTCGGCATCACGGATTCGTCGAACATCCAGAGCATGCCCGCGACGGTCAGGAGCGTCAGCAGCCAGAAGGCCGCCGCGAGCCACGTCAGTTGCCGCACCCGTCGGGCGTCCCGGCCGAGGACGGCGGCCACCTGCTGCTCCGGCGTGAGGACGGGGACCTCGTCGGCCCCCAACAACCCCCCGCTCATGTCGGCGTCAGCCATCGGACTTCCCCCCTTGAATGATCGTGCGAAGCGCCTTCTTCCCGAAGTGCAGCCGGGACCGCACCGTCCCGACCGGCACCCCCACCACCCCGGCGATGGCGTCGTAACTCAACCCGTCCATGAACCGCAGTACCAGCACCTCCCGCTGCTCGGGCGGGAGCTTGCCGAGGGCCGCGTGGACGGCCGCCGCGTCCTCCGCCGCGAACGCCTCGCCGCCGGGGTCGGGCACGTCGGCGATCGGCTCGGCCGGCGGGTCGCGGCGGCGGAGCCGCAGCGCCGCCCGCCCGCGGGCGATCCGGTACGCCCACGCCGGGAACGCGGCCGGGTCGGCCAACCGGCCCAACCCACGGTACACCTCCAGCCAGGTGTTCTGGAGTTCGTCCTCGGCCGCCTCCCGGTCCCCGACCAGCGACCGCAGGAAGTACCGCAACCGGGGGCCGAACCGGGCGACCAACTCGGCGAACGCGGCCGCGTCGTCCGCCTGGCAGCGGACCACGAGCAGTTGGTCGTACACGCGGTCGAGCGGGTCGGTCATGGGACTCCCGCGAGACAGGTTGCGCGGGGGCGGGCGAAAGTTCAAACGGGGCGAAATTCTACCGCACGAATTGCGGCCCGCCGCGGACGCGCGGCGGGGCCGAGGGAAGTGTGGGAGCAACTCCGCGGCTACCGGCGGCCCTTTACCTCGTCCGTCAATCTCGGAAATCGAGTACGGGCTTGTCCTACGCTTCGAGCATCAGGAGCAACGTCTCGCGCAAGTCGTCCACGCTGTCGCCCTGCACGACTGCGGGGGCGGCCGTGTAACCGGTTTCCGCGGCGGTCGCCGTCCGATCGTCCACGGAATCGTCGCGGTAGTGGACCTCGTGCATCGCGAACCACGCCCCTTTCGGGTCCGTCGTGTGGCGCATCACGCGGTAGTTCCAGCCCACGCAAACCCTACCCTTCTGCGTCCGCCCGACGCCGTGGGACCGGTTTTCGGTCCCGGATGGGGCCGCGAGCGGTAGCCACGGGTGACCCTTCTACGGCAGCAGGTCCGCGACGGGGATCGTGGCGACGGCCGCGCCGTCAAGCGCGAGCGGGATCGCTTGGCCGGGGAGGTAGGTCTGGGCGGTCGCGTAGGTCGGCACGGCCGTCGGGCCGGACGGTTGGGTGTAGACCTCGACGCGGTTGTCCACGAGGTTGATGATCCAGTACTCGGCGATGCCGGCGCGGGCGTAGAGGCGGAGTTTGTCGCCCCGGTCGTAGGAGAGGGAGCTGTCCGACGCCTCGATCAACACCCCGATCTCCGGCGGCTCTGGGTGACGGGAGCCGTAGGTGCGGGGGTCGCCGCGGGCGATTACGCCGTCCGGTTCGGGCTGACTTTCCGTCAGTTCGATCGCCCCCTGGACCCGCAATTGCCAAGTGTCCGGCAGCATTCGGAAGGCGCGGATCAACAGCGCGAGGCACGACTCGTGCGGCGGGTTCTTCGCCATCTTCTGCACCACGATCCCGTTGATGAGTTCGACCTTGTCCTCGCCGCCGAGGATGCCCGCGCGGATCATCTGCTGGTACTGCTTCACGCTCAACCGGTACGGTGCGGGCGCGGGGGCGGTCGGGGGCGACGACGGCCCGACGGCCTTCGGCGGCGGGGTCTGGGGCGGGGCGGCGACCGCGGCAGTCATGATCGAACTCCGAAGGCGAATCTCCACACGATGATACCCGTCGGCCGGCGGCCGCGACACCCCGGCTACCGCCCGCCCTTCACCTCGTCCGTCACGCCGGCCGGGGTCAGCTTCGAGAACTGCGGCAGCACCTTCACCCCGGCGTCCGTCTTCGCCAGGAACCGCGGCAGCGCCGAGTTCTGGCCCCACGTCACCACCTCGTTCCACATCTGCTTGTGCAGGTGGCGGCCGATGTCCGTCTCGTCCTTCGGCAGTTGCAGGAAGAACGGGCTGTGCGTCCGGTGCTTCACCGGCTCCGGCGACCAGAGCACCTCGCCGTTCGCGGACAGCTCCGTCTCCGTCGTCAGTTCCAGCACGTTGACCGACTCGCCGCCGAGCGGCCCGCCGAACGTGCGCCGGAACGACAGCTTCTCGCCGGTGTCCCGCTCGCCGACGGTCATCGCGACCGTCACGTCGGCCCCGTCGTTGACGATCGCCAGCTCGCGGGCGGCCCACGCCTTCCGCAGCGCGTCCATGATCTTCGGCCGGTACTCGTCCGCCAGCCCGCCGCCGGTCTGGAGCTTCAGCGCGACCTTCGTGCCCGGCTTCAGCAGCGCGCCGGGGCCGTCGATCACGTCCGCGATCACCCGCTCCGTCTCGGCCGTCGGGAACGGGGCGGCGACGATCATCCCGTCGTTGTCGAACCCGTTGACGAAGTACCACACCCGATCGTCCGGCCGGGACCACGCGAACGCCCCCTGCCCCGGCGGCACGGCCGCGTTCCACACAAACGCCTTCCGCTTCAGGTCGTACAGCCAGCCGAAGTCGAACATGACGTGGTGGTCGCCGACGTACCCCGGCTTCGGGCGGCTGCCGAGCGTCCCGGCGAACGGGTCCTCCGCGATCAGCGTGCCGGTGGCGGTGTCCCACCGGCTGAGGAACGCGCCGCCCTTCGGGTCCTGGAACCCGGCGAGTACCTCCCGGCCGTCGCCGCGGAACATGACGAACGACGGCAGCGGCGTCTCCTGCGTGCCGGCCGTCGGCACGAGGTCGCCGGCCCACGCCCCGGTCGTCGTGTCGAGGACCCGCACCGCCCCGGCGTGCTGGGCCGCGAGGTACTTCCGGTTCGGCGAGAGGGTGAACGCCTTGCCGCCGGGCAGCTCCGCCGCGAACGACAACTTCAGGTCCGGCAGCGACCAGGCGGCGATCACCCCCTTCTCGCTGACCGTCAGGACGCGGTCGTCGGTGAGGAAGCGCACCACCGCGACCTTCTTGCCGCCGTCGGGCTGGTCGTCGAACGGGCGGAAGCTGGTCGGTTTGCCGCCGTCGAGCGGGAACACGTCCACCCGGCGGCCCGTGACGGGGTCGAACGTCACGAGCTTCGACCCGGTCGGCGACACGTCCTCGGTTTGCAGCGTCGGCGGGACCTCGAACGTGGCCGTCGTCTTCCCGGTGAGGAGATCGACCCGCCTCGCCTGCCGCGGCTTGGTGGCGTCGCCGCCGTGCGGGGTGAACTCGAAGAGCGCCACCGGCGACGGCCCGGCGGTGACGAAGAACGCCCGCAGGTTCCGGGTGGTGAAGTCGGTCCGCAGCGGCCGGAGGACGGCCGGCGTCGGCGGGGCCGGGTCCGGGGCGGCGGCCCACTTCTCGCCGACGAGCGGGACCGGCACGGCCTTCGACACGTCGAGCGCCACCTTCGTCAGCGGCGGGAGCAGGGCGTCCGCGGCCGTGCCGTGGACGGCGGCGGCCTTCATGGCGGCCGTCAGCTCCGGGCCGTGGCCGACGACCGCCAGCCGCCGCTTGGCCCGGTCGGACGTGTCCCACACGACGGCCCGGCCGAGCGTCACCGCCAGCCGCGTGCCGTGCGACCCGGCCGGGAACTCGAAGATCGGCTTGCCCGTCTCCGGGTCCACGATCGCCTCGCCGTTGAGCAGGACGCCCTGGCTGTCGACGGACCACGCGACGCGGACCGGGTGGAAGACGTTCTTGATGGCGACGACGTTGTCGAAGAGCGGCTTGCCGGTCTCCGTGTCGTAGACGACGAGCGTGCGGTGGCCATACGCCTCCGTCGCCACGGCCATCCGCTTGCCGTCCGGGGAGAACGCCACGCCGTCCGCGTTCGTCGCCCCTTTGGCGCTCTTCGGCGAGTCCATCTTGAACAACGACCGGCCGGACTCCACGTCGTACACGCGGAGGCCCTGGCCGGACGTTTCGACGAGGAACCGGCCGGTCGGGGTGAGGGTGGACTTCGCCCCGCCCCAGGGGTTCCGCTGGTGGTCGAGGTTCACCATCGACTTCCAGTTCTGCACGTTGTACACGTCCGTCTCGGTCTTCGAGCTGACGAGCAGCCGGTCGCCGGCGAACTGGAGCACGTCGAGTTCGCCCTTGACCGGCAGCTCCGTGACCTTGCCGGACGCCACGTCCACGACGGCGACGGTCGCCTTCTGCCCGAACCGGCCGCCGAGGACGATGGCGAATTTCTTGCCGTCGGTGCTGAGGGCGGTGAGGCCGTGGGCGTCGAGTTCGTCCTTGAGCGTGCCGTAGGTCTCGCCGGTGCGGAGGTCCACGAAGATGCGGTACTCGCCCTTGCCGCCGTTCCGCCCGACGGCGACGAACGGCCCGCCCTGGGCGGCGAACTCGATCCCGCCGTCGAAGAAGTGCGGCGGGGTGACGACGTTGAGGTTCGGGTCCACGGCCCAGGCCGGCTTCTCCTTCGGCGGGTCGGCGATCGACTTCCAATCCGGGACCGGCTCGGCGGCGCGGGCGACCGACGCGAGAAGCAACAGGCAGACAAGTGGGCGCATGGGGAGGTGGTCTCGGGGAGTGTTACGGAAGAACGTCGGCGACGGGGACGCTCGCGACGGCCGCGCCGTCGAGGGCGAGCGGGACGGCCTGGCCGGGGGCGTAGGTGGTGAGGCTGCCGTAGCTCGGCGCGGCCGTCGGGCCGGAGGGTTGGGTGTACACTTCGATGCGGTTGTCCACGAGGTTGACGATCCAATACTCGACGATGCCGTTCGCGGCGTAGGCTTGCAGCTTCTCACCGCGGTCCAGCGCGAGCGAACTGTGGGACACTTCGATCAAGAGGCCGATCTCCGCCGGATGCGGGTGGCGGGTGGTGAAGGTCCGCGGCCCGCCGCGGACCAGGGCCATGTCCGGTTCCGGCATGCTTATGTCCAACCCAATCGGTTCTTGGACCCGCCACCACCAGTCGGCCGGCAGTAACGGCGGCAAGATGTGACGCAACAGTCCCAGGGCCGTCGCGTGGGGCGGGTTGATGCTCATCTTGCTCACCAGGACGCCGTTAAGGAGTTCGACCCGTTCGCCGTTCGCGAAGATGCCGACGGCGGACATCTGTTCGTACTGCTTGACCGTGAGCCGGTGCAACTGCGGCCCGCTCGCCAAGAACAGCGGCGCGGGGTAGGCCGGGGTGGGCGGCGGGCCGGGGACCGGGGCCGCCTTCGGCGGCGGGGTCTGCGGCGGGGCGGCGAGGGTGGTGGACATCGTCGAGGGTTCCTGAAACGAACGCGGCAACGGGCATGATACCCGTTGCCGTGCGAGGGTCGCAAGTGAGGCGAAGCCTTTCAGGTTAAGGCCGAGGCTCGTTCCGCGGCGGGGGAAAAGATCGGCCACTTGCCGAGACCGATAATCGTGTCGCGGAACAATTCGCGGTCGGTCGGATCGGTCGATCCGACGAGGGAGGGCAAGAATTCGATCCGATCCAAGATGTCGTAAAGTTCTTGGTGTGGAAGCCGTTCCCCGATCAAAAACCGAACGCGACCCAGAACGCTTTGGAGGATGTCCCATTGCTCGCGTGCGCTATCGCCGTCCGCGGTTGCGGAGGGTTGAGGCGGGGCCGGTAACGGGTTCGAGCGATGCGTACTCACGACAGCCCCCTGGTCAGACTTTTCGCACGTCCGCGATGTGGGGCGGGTGAGTTCCGACGCACACCTCGATAGGCGGGAGTGATCCGGCCCGGCCGGCCCTCACGGCCTGGACAATGCTATTGTAGCGGATGCGGCCGGTCGGGCTGGTCACGTCCAACACCGGTTTATGGGGTGAGCCGAGTTCATCGACTCGCACGTCCACGACGCCCGGTTGGCCGTCGATCATTGCACGGATAAACGGGATTCCGTACTCGTGGAAAACTTTGGCGCGACGCACGCCGTTCAAGATAACGTACCGGATCACGGGCGGCGGCATGGGCACTCCGGTCGCGGCTACTTCTTCTTCGCCGCGATGGCCCGCTTCACCGCGTCGCCGAGGTCGGCGGGCGTCGCCGCGACGGCGATGCCGGCCGCCTTCAGGGCCGCGATCTTCTCCGGGGCCGACCCGCTGCCGCCGCTGATGATCGCGCCGGCGTGGCCCATCCGCCGGCCGGGCGGGGCCGTCTGCCCGGCGATGAACGCCGCCACCGGCTTCGTGACGTGCTTCGCCACGTACTCGGCCGCCCGCTCCTCGGCCGTGCCGCCGATCTCGCCGATCATCAGGATCGCTTCCGTGCCGGGGTCCTTCTCGAACATCTCCAACAGGTCGATCTGGTTCGTGCCGATGATCGGGTCGCCGCCGATGCCGACGCACGTGGACTGCGAGTACCCCATGCTCGTGAGTTGGAAGACGGCCTCGTACGTCAGCGTCCCGGACCGGCTGATGATGCCGATGCCGGTCTTGCCGGGTTCCGTCGGCTTGTGGATGTAGCCGGGCATGATGCCGATCTTGCACTGGCCGGGGGTGATGACGCCGGGACAGTTCGGGCCGATGAGGCGGCAGCCGGGTTTCGTCTGGAGGAACCGCTTGGCCTTCGCCATGTCGAGGACCGGGATGCCTTCCGTGATGGCGACGATGAGCCGGATGCCGGCGTCGGCCGCTTCCATGATCGCGTCGGCGGCGAGGCCCGGCGGCACGAACAACATGCTCGCGTCCGCCCCGGTCTTCGCCACGGCCTCGGCGACGGTGTTGAAGACGGGCAGCTCCTTGCCGCTGGTGGCCTTCCACGTCTGGCCGCCCTTCTTCGGGGTGACGCCGCCGACGAAGGTGCTGCCGTACTCGAGGCTGAGGTTGGTGTGCTTGGTCCCCTCGGCCCCGGTGATCCCCTGGGTGATGACGCGGGTGTTCTTATCGACCAGGATGCTCATGGGTGGTCCTGCAACGTGAGGGTGGTTCGGTACTCGATTGATACGGTCGGCCGCGACGCCCGGCGAGTGCGGCCCGACTTCCGAAGTCCGGCTTCGACTTCGGAAGTCGAACGGAACCAGAGCCGACAGGGGTAGAGGACCGCCTCTGCACCACATCGACTTCCGAAGTCGAAGCCGGACTTCGGAAGTCTGAGTGCTCAGTACGGGATGTCCATCGTGTCGTCGTCCAGGAGCGCGACGACGTGATGGAGGGCCAGCACGGCGGCCCGCTCCCGGCCGTGCTGCGTGTCGGGCTGCCGGCGGAATACGACCACCGTGCCGCCCGCGTCGAGCATCGCCAGATCCGGCTCGCGGATGATATGGCTGTCGCCGTTCGACATCCGAATCTTGAACGGCGCGAACGGCCGGACGGCGAGCAGTTGTTGCAGCGCGTGTTCCATCGCCGGCTCCTCGGGGTTAGTCGATCTTCACGTCGGCCACCAGCCGGTCGAACGGCCGCTCGCCGGGAACCAGCGTCAGCGCGAACGCCTTCTTGCCGGCCGCGCCGGTCAGCTCGCCGGTCACGATGTTGCCGTCCGCCTTCGCGATCGTGAACCCGGTGAAGGGGCCGCGGTAGCCGTCGAGTTTCGTCTTCAGGATGCCGGGGCTGTACGGCCGGGTCTCGCCGCCGAACGGCGGGGCGAGTTGTTTCTTCGTTTCGAGCGCCATCAGCCCGGCGGCCTGCGTGTCGTTGCCGGCGAGCAGCGCCGCCAGGAACGCGGCCGCGGCGAACGTCGGGGCGGCGTCGGCGGGCAGCGTCACGGGTCCGACCTCCGCCACCGAGAGCCAATCGACGATCCAGCCGCCGCCGGATTTCACGAGCCGCACGGCCAGTTGCACCGGCTTCTCGGCCGGGACGGTCCCGGTGAAGAAGGCCGCGTCGCCGTCCGTGCCGGGGGACGAGGTCGTGAACGACGGCAGCTTGCCCCGGTACTGCTTCAGCCAGTTGTCCGCGACCGAATCGGAGTAGCCGAGCTGCTTGTCGGCGTCGAACACCGGCTCGGCGACGACCTTCTTGAACTGCGGCGTCAGTTGCGCGGCCGTGGCGGTCCCGGCGTGGACGGCGGTGAGGAAGTCCTTGACGAACAGCCCGGCCGCGACCGCGGCGTTCGGGTCGGCCGCGGCGGCCTGCGGCGACGCCGCGCCGGGCGTGGTCGGCTTGTCCTTCTCCGCGAGCGGCGGGTTCGGCGACGGCTTCGTGCAGCCGGCCGCGAGCAGCACTCCCAACAGGCAGGCGAATCGCGCGGACATCAGCGGTTCCTTTCCGAAGGCGGGACGTTCACGCGGCCGCCGGGCCGGGGAGAGCGAACAACTCGGCGACCTTGCAGGCGAAATCGGGGAGCACACCGTTGCCGGTGAGGGCTTCCGTCTCGTCGAGGACTTTCGGGAACTCGTTCGGGTAGTAGACGTGGACCGTCCGCTCTTCGGGGTCGATGACCCAGACGAGCGGCACGCCTCGGGCATGGTACTGCTGGACCCGCAACAGCGTCCGCGTCTGGGTGTCCGACGGGGACAGGACTTCAACGACCAACGCCGGGACTTCTTCCGACGGGCGGCGGGGAATGTCGTCGAGGGCAATGATCGGGAGGAACAACATTAGGTCCGGGCCGCGGACCGTGTCCGGGTTTCGGCGGACGATCAACGCCGAATCGTTCGACGCGATCGACCCCGCGCCGCGGGCGAAGATGTAGTTGCCCAGGATTCGCGTGGTCAAGGCACAGACCGTCCCGTGGAACCGGGTGGGCGAAGGCATGTCGATGATCCTTCCGTGAACGAGTTCGCACCGCCGGCCCGCATTCTCCGGTTGTTGGAGCCACTCGGCGAACTCCTCCGCCGTTAACAGACCCGTGGTTGCGACCGCCATTCCTTCGCCCTCCGTGTCGTTACTTCGCCAGTTCCACCACGAGCTTCGCGGCCTCCGTCAGCCCGGCGGCGACGCGGATCGCCGGGAGTTCCGCCTTCACGCCGTTGAGGATCTCGCGGGCTTTCTCGACCTCGTTCCCCTCCAGCCGCACGACGACGGGGATCTTGAACCCGACCTCGCGGCCGGCCTTCACCAGCGCCTCGGCGATGCGGGCGCAGCTCGCGATGCCGCCGAACACGTTCACGAAGATCGCCTTCACCTTGCTGTCGGACAGGATGATGCGGAAAGCCTCGACCGCGTTCTCGGCCGTGACGCCGCCGCCCACGTCGAGGAAGTTCGCCGGGCTGCCGCCGTGGTGGTTGACGATGTCCATCGTCGCCATCGCCAGGCCGGCCCCGTTCACGAGGCAGCCGATGTTGCCGTCGAGCTGGATGTAGTTCAGGCTCGCCTTCGCGGCGCGAATCTCGGTCGGGTTCTCCTCGCCGAGGTCGCGGAGGGCTTGCACGTCCTTGTGCCGGAACGTCGCGTTGTCGTCGAAGTCGATCTTCGCGTCGAGAACCACCACCTCCCCTTTCTTGGTGACGGCCAGCGGGTTCACCTCGACGATGCTCGCGTCCTTCTCGAAGTAGACCTTCGACAGCGCCATCATGATCTTGACGACGGAGCCGATCTGCTCGTTGGTGAACCCGAGGTCGAACGCCAGCTTCTGCGCCTGGAACGGCAGCAGGCCCGTCTCCGGCGACACGGGGACCTTCAGAATCTTCTCCGGCGACGTGTGCGCGACTTCCTCGATGTCCATGCCGCCCTCGGCGGACGCCATGAGGACCGGCAAGCCGATGGCGCGGTCGAGGACCATGCCGACGTAGAACTCCTTCGCCGGTTCCGCGTCGGCTTGAAGAATCAGCGTGCTGATCTTCTGCCCCTCGGGGCCGGTCTGCTTCGTCTTGAGCGAGTGCTTGAGCATCGCGTCGGCGACGGCCTTCGCCTTCTCCTTCGTCGGCACGAACTTGACGCCGCCGAGCTTGTCGGCGTACCCCATGAGCTGCCCGGCCCCGCGGCCGCCGGCGTGGACCTGCGCCTTCACGACCGCCCCGCCGCCGTTGCTCAGCTGGTCGAACGCGGCCGCGACCTCGTCCGGCGTCTTGCAGACGACGTGCTTGGGCACGGGCGCGCCGTACGCGGCCAGCAGTTCTTTCGCCTGGTATTCGTGGACTTTCATCGGCGGGTTCCCGGTAGGAAGTTGGTGGGGGAGTTATAGGTTTGGTGTTTGACTTCTGGGAGTGGGGTGGGGATTATGCGGAAAGCCCAGGGTCGGCCGTGCCTGGGCTTTCGAGGGGCGCACATGGAGAAGTGGTTTCACTGCACGACGCACACCTACGGCGCGTGGCTGTACGGCGACCCCCGCGGGTTCCGCACCCGCCACCACCGGGAGCACGTCGAGGGCGACTACAAGCACCTGCCGCCCCGCGGCCTGTACCAGTCCCAACTCGAACGGAGCAAGAAGCTGCTGAAGCAGCCGCCGGTCACGCTCGCGCCGTACTGGCGGGCCGTCGTCGGGGCGGCACTCGTCGAGAAGCTACAAACCTTCGACCTCATGCTCTTGTGCTTGAGCATGAGCGGTCAGCACTGCCACTTGCTGGCGAAGATGCCGGGCGGCCCGGTCCCGCGGGAATGGGTGGGGCGGGCGAAGAAGCACTCGAACTTCATCGCGAAGGAGCACGGCTGGACCGGGAAGCTGTGGGCCGTGCGGGGGAAGCCGAACCCGGTCAAGGACCGGGCGCACCAGTTGAACGTGTACGCCTACATCCTGCGGCACGTTCACGAGGGCGCGTGGGTGTGGGATTTTCGCCGGGGCGTCATCACGCCGGAAAGCCCAGGGTCGGCCGACCCTGGGCTTTCCGGGAAGTCCCGTCCTTCTTCAACTTGAAGCCCCCGTCACTTCGCCCCGGACGCGATCCAGTCCTTGATCGTTTGCTTCTCCGCCGCCGTCAGCCGCGGCTTGTCCGGCGGCGGCATGCTGTCCGACAGGATCGCCCCCCACAGGTCGCTCGCGTCCGGCTTGCCGGGTTCCACCAACCCCTTCTTCTTGCCGATCGACTCCAGCGTCCGCAGGTCGATGTTCGCCCGAATCTGCGGCGTCCCGTGGCACGTGACGCAGTGCGACTGGAAGACCGCCTGCACCTTCTGGAACGTCACCATCCGCGCCGCCGGCTCCGGCGACCCCGGCTCCGACTTCATCTCCGTGCCCGTCCCCTCCTCCGCCTGCGCTTCGGGGATGACCTCCCACTTCAGGCCCAGGGCGATGTTCTTGTGCATCTTCGCCAGCACTTCCCAGGGCGTCCCCTTGTGGTCCTCGGCCATCTTCGCCAGCGCGTCGCGGGCCTCCTCCGCCTTCTCCAGCACGTCCTTCTTGCTCGTCATCTTCATCGCCGACGCCAACCGGTAGCCGGCCGCCTTGCCCTTCTCCGGCTTCGGCAGGCTGTCCGTGCGAATCTTCCCGAGCGCCCCGCGGTACTCCTCGATGAACGCCCACCGCAGGTCGATCTGCGCCTTCGCGTACTGGTAGAGGGCCTGCCACCGCTTCGACTTCTCGTTCGGCAGCTCCGCCGCCGCCTTCTCCAGCGCCAGCATCCGTTCCTTCAGTTCCAGCTCGATCAGGGCCGGGCCGTTCTGGTCGTCGAGGGCGTTCTTCTTCGCCTTGTCGTCCACGTCGCCGAGGAACTCTTCCTTCAGGCCGTTGTCGCCGAACGTCCACTTCTCGCGGATCGTTTGCAGGGCCGTCAGCGCCGCGTGGCGGACCGGGTACTTCGCCTCGTCCTTCAAAATCTGATCGTCGGCGACGCCGTCCTCGGCGTACTCCTTCATCCGCGCCGGGTCGAACGGGTAGACCTGGCCGAGCGTCGCCGGGATTTCCTGGTCCTTGCGGATGCCGGGGAGCGTGGCCACTTGCAGCATCTTCGCGATCTCGTCGACGGACGCGCCCTTCGGCACGTCGGCCCACGCGAACCGGGCGGCCGGCGGCTCGTCCTTGTTGTACTCGACGGCCGCCTTCGGCTCCTCGCCGGCGAGCTTGACCGTCTGGGCGGTGCGGTTGTCCCGCTTGCCGCTGAGGTACGCCTTCACCGCGTCCATCCACGGGGCGACCGGCAGCGGGTCGGCCGGCGTCGGGGCCGGCTGCTTCATCGCCTTCACGCGGTCCGCCTGGACGCGGAACGCGGTCAGGAACTCGCTGCCGGTTTCCTGAATCTCGAAGGCGTTCTCGCCGGCCGAGCAGCTCGTCACCACCTGCACGCCGTCCGGGGCCGCGTGCAACAGTTGGTCGAGCTTCTCGCTCATCGGTTCGCTGCCGGGCTTCGCCGCGCCGTACACGGTGTTGAGCCGGCACACGTCCAGCAGCAGCACCTTTTGCTGGGCCTTGCACTCCTTGAACTTCGCGAACACACTCTCCAGCGGGATGAGCGTCTCGGCCACGCCGGGTTCCCCCTCGACGGGAACGAGGTACGCCTTGCCGTCGATCTCGGTCGCGTGGCCGCCGAAGTAGAAGGCGACGCGGTCCTGCGGGCGGCTGGTCGCGCAGAAGTCGGCGACGGCCTTCTCCAGCACCGACTTGATCGGCGGCTTGAAGTCCTTGTCCCCGCCGGTGTCGCTGAGGACGAACAGCTGGTTGTTCTCCTTGTCGGCGGGAATCCGCCACTCGAACGCGAGCTTCCGGGCCGTCTTCGTGGGTACGTCGTCGCCGGCCGCGCCGCCGGGGGTGAGGGCGTTGAAGTAGATGTACTTCGAGGCGTGGACGAACAGCATCCGCCGCGGGAACGGGTCGGCGGCGAGCTTCGCCTGCGGCTTCCCGGTCTCCGGGGGCGGCGGGTTGCCGTCGTTGATGTTCTTCGCGTTGAGTTCCTTCGTCGCCCGGTCCTTCTCGATCCAGTTCATCGCGTAGATGCCGCCGGCGACGAGGCCGCCGCACAGGACGAACACGACGACCGGGCCGAGCCAGCGGTTCCCCCGCCGCCGGCGGTAGCCGGTCGGGGCGGACGGCTCGAAGTCGGCCTGGAACGCCACGTCCGCCGGCGTCGGCGCGGGAACCGGGACAGGGATCGGGTACGGCTGCGGCTGGTAGCCGGCCGGGACCGGATAGGCTTGCGGCGGGTACGGGTACGGCTGCGGGTAGCCCTGTTGCGGCGGGTACGGGTAGGGGTACGGTTGCGGGGCGGCGTAGGGCTGTTGCGGGTAGGCTTGCGGCGGGTACGCCTGCGGGACCGGTTGCGGTTGCGGGACGGGCATCGCCTGCGGCGGCGGCTGGAGCGGCGTCGCCTGCACCGGCGGGCGGGCCACCGGCAGTGGCGGTGGCGGCGGTGGCGGACTGGGTTCCGGCGGGCCGCTCTCCGGCTTCTTGCGGCCTTGGACGGCCAGGCCGCACTTCTTGCACTTCATCGCCTTCTCGGCCCAGTCGATCGGGATGCGAAGGATGTTGCGGCAGCCGGGGCACATCGCCTGAACGGTGGCGGTCATTCGCCGTCTCCAATCGACTCTGGGCGGTCCTGGACACGACCTACGTAACCGCAGGGGGTCCTAATCGTTGGAACCATTTTATGTCACGGAGTTCCGGCCCGCATTACCGATCCGCGAGAGTTTTCCCGATCCGGCGTAAAAAATACGCCCGCGGATAGAATCTTCTCACCGCCCCGCGGCACGGCCGTTGCTGCCGAGGACGCCACCATGACACTCTTCCACACCGCCTCCGGGTCCGGCCTTCCGCTCGTGCTGCTGCACGCCTTCCCGTTCTCCGGCGAGATGTGGCAGCCGCAGCTCGGCCTCGCCGGGCATCGGCTCATCCTGCCGGACTTCCCCGGCTTCGGCAAAACCGACCCCGCCCCGGACATGACCATCGACGCGATGGCCGACGCGGTCGCCCGGCTGCTCGACGAGTTGAAGCTGACGGAACCGGTCGTCCTCGGCGGCTGCTCGATGGGCGGGTACGTGGCCTTGGCGTTCGCCCGCACCCACGGGAAGCGGCTCCGCGGCCTCTTGCTCAGCGACACGAAGGCGGAGCCGGACGACGACAAGGCGAAGGCGACCCGGAACAAGGTGATCGATTCCGCCCCGACGCTGACGGCCGCGGCGCTGATGGAAGACATGATCCCGAAGCTGCTCGGCAAGACGACGCAGGACTCGCGGCCGTTGGTCGTGGAAGAGGTCCGCCGCATCGGGGCGGCGCAGCCGGTGGCGGGCATCGTCGCGGCCCAGAAGGCGATGCGGGACCGCGCCGACGCGCGGCCGTGGCTGAAGGACATCCCGGTTCCGACGCTGGTGGTGGTCGGCGAGGAGGACGCGGTCACCCCGCCGGCCGCGGCGAAGGGGCTGGCCGACGGCATCCGCGGCAGCACGCTCGTGACGATCCCGACGGCCGGGCATCTGCCGAACCTGGAGACGCCGGACGAATTCAACCGCGTCGTCGGCGAATGGCTCACGTCCGGAATGGCCCGCAGATGACGCGGACCTTCGGACGCAGATGAAGAGGATGAAAACCAGGAAACGATTTGGATTTATCCGGTTTTCATCTGCGCTCTTATCGGCGTCATCTGCGGCCCATTCTTGTTCACCCCGTCTGGCAAAACCTTGACCCCCTCGGCATAATTGGGCGTCCCTCCAGGATTCCCGACCATGCCTCGACTGTTCGCTTCGCTCGCCGCCTTGCTCTTCGCCGGGTCCGCCGTCGCCGCCGACCCGGTGGCCATCGACCGTAACATCGTTTACGCCAACTACGACGCCGAGAAGCTGCTGCTCGACATCGCGACGCCGGCGACGCCGGGGCCGCACCCGTGCGTCGTGTGCCTGCACGGCGGGGCGTGGAAGTTCGGAAGTAAGGACCACCTCTCGAAGACTTCGCGGTATCTGGACGTGGAGTTCGGCACGGGCCGGAAGAGCCTCATCGAGTGGCTGGCCGGTGAGGGGTACGTCGCCGTGTCGGTCGGCTACCGGCTCGCGCCGAAGAATAAGTTCCCGGCGCAGATCGAAGACGCGAAGACGGCCGTGCGGTTCCTCCGGGCGAACGCCGACAAGTACGGCATCGACCCGGACCGGATCGCGGCGCTGGGCTACTCCGCCGGCGGCCACCTCGCCGCGCTCCTCGGCACGACGACGACCGCCGCCGGGTTCGACGGGCCGCTGCTCCGCGGCGTGTCGAGCCAGGTGAGGTGCGTCGTCGATTTCTTCGGCCCGACCGACCTGACGCTGTACACGGAATCCGAAGGGATCGAGAAGGCGTATCTCGCGCCGTTCCTCGGCGGCCGGTACGCGGCGAAGCCGGAACTGTACACGAAGGCGTCGCCACTCGCGCACGTCACGAAGGACGCGCCGCCGTTTTTGATCCTGCACGGCACGGCCGACATCCTGGTCCCGATCATCCACTCGGAGCGGTTCCACAAGAAGCTGCTGGCCGCGGGCGTGTCGAGCGAGCTGAAGACGCTCCCCGGCGAGGGCCACGGCTGGACCGGGAAGGTGGCGGTCGAGACAATGACGGACGTGACGGCGTTCCTGAACAAGCACCTGAAGGCGAAGTGATGCCGACCGCCACCTACCTACCACGCCGAGACCGGCTGTGGTTTTGTCCCCTCCCCCCTTGGGGGGGAGGGCTAGGGAGGGGGGTGAGCACGTCCCGCCCAGTTAAGGATCGCGTCGGGGGGAGGGAGGTGGGGGGGGGGGGGGGGGGGGGGGGGGGGCGGGGGCCCGCCGCCCCCCCCGGGCCCCCGCGCCCGGCGCGGGGCCGCCCGCGCCGACCGCGGGGGGGGGGGGGG
>NZ_JCABYM010000154.1:0-11128 GCF_059499385.1 Limnoglobus sp.
CCCCCCCCCCCCCCCCCCCCCCCCCCCCCCCCCAGCTCCCTCCCTCGGACGCGATGCTCATTGGGCGGGACGCGCTCACCCCCCTCCCTAACCCTCCCCCCAAGGGGGGAGGGAACAAAGCTTTAATCCAACGGCGCGGGGTAGCGTCGCTCGCGGCCCTCGCGGTCGCCCTCGCGATCCCGGTCGCGGTCCCGGCCGCCGCGGCCGCGGCGGTCGCGGTCGCCGCCGTACACCTTCGGCGGCGGGGCGGCCGGCAGCAGCCGCACCTCGTTGCCGTTCGCGTCGTGGCACTTCAGGTCCAGGTGGTCCGGCGACACGTTCGCCACCGGCACGATCGTGATTTCCGTGCGGCCCTTCTCCTCCAACGCCGCGATCACCTTCCGCTGCTTGTTCAACAGGTGGAACGCCGCCTCCGGGTGGACGGCCACGTGGATCGTGGACGGCCCGCCGGCGTTCGCCCCGGCCCGGTGAACGGCCAGGTGCAGCAGTCGCATCACCTCGATGCCGGTCGTGTCGCACGTCTTCACGTACCCCGTCCCCTTGCAGTGCCCGCACTCGTTGTAGATCCGCTTCTTCAACGACGGCCGCAGCCGCTGCCGGGTCATCTCGATGATACCGAACTGCGAGATGCGCAGAATCTTCGTCCGCGCCTTGTCCCGCAGGAGCGCGTCGCGGAGGCAGTCCTCGACCTTCCGCCGGTGCGTCTCGCCCCGCATGTCGATGAAGTCGTTGACGATCACCCCGCCGAGGTCGCGCAACCGCAGCTGCCGGGCGATCTCCTTCGCCGCGATCATGTTCATCTGGAACGCCGTCTCCTCGGCGTTGTTGTCCGCCCGGAACGTCCCGCTGTTCACGTCGATGGCGACGAGCGCCTCCGTCTGCTCGATGATGATCGACCCGCCGCGGGGGAGGTCGATCCGCTTCTGGTTGATCTTCGCGATCTCGTCCTCGACCTTGTACTTGTGGAACAGCGGCACGATCTCGTCGTGCAGCTTGATCCGGTTCGCGAACTTCGGCATCACGATCTGGAGGAACTCGCTGGCGTGCTGGTACGCCGTCGGGTCGTCCACCCAGATCGTGTCCACGTCCTTCGTGAACATGTCCCGGATGGTGCGGGTGATCATGTCCGACTCGCGGTAGCACTCGACCGGGGCGGCCACCTTGCGGATGCGGCGGGCGACGACCTGCCACAACCGGAGCAGGTAGACGAGGTCGTTTTGAAGCTCCTCCGCATCGCGGTCAATGGCCGCCGTGCGGACGATGAACCCGACGCCCTTCGGCGTCTGGAGTTCGCTCATGATGTCCCGCAGCCGGCGGCGGGCTTCCGGGTCCTCGATCTTCCGGGACACGCCGACCCGCGCCAGACTCGGCATCAGTACGAGGTAGCGGCCGGCGATGCTGACCTTCGTGGACAGCGTCGGGACCTTCGTACCGATGCCTTCCTTGATGACCTGGACAATGACCTCTTGGCCGCGCTTGAAGATCTTCTCGATGGGCAGCCGCGGGAACTCCCGCTCGCGCCGCGGGCCGCCGAACCGGCCGCCGCCGCCCGGCCGGCGCTCGCCGCGGTCGCCCCGCGGCCCGCGGTCGCCGCGGTCCCCACGATCACCTCGGCCCCGGCCGCGGTCGCCGCGGTCCCCCCGACCACCGCCGCGCCGTTCGCGGCGCTCGTCCGCGCCCTGGTACTCGCCGTGCTCGTTGTCGTTGAACCCGCGGCCGATGACCATCTCCGGCTCGTCCTGCGGCTCCCCTTCCGCCTCGGCCGGCGCGTCGGACACGCCGGACTCCTCCTCGATCTCGAACCCGCTCACGGCCTCGGCGTCGCCGCCGCCGAACCGGTCGTTTGGGGCGTCCGGGTCGAACCCGGTCGAGTCGGTGAAGAACGGCTGGATTTCCGGCTCGGAATCGCCGTCGTCGGTGGTGCGGTGTTCCGCCCCGGCGACCGGCAGCGGCGGCGGCTCGTCCCCGCCCTCGTCGTCCTTCTTTTTCGTTCGGCGAACCCGCGGCTTCTTCTCGTCGGCGGCTTCGTCCGCCTTCTTCGGCTTCGCCCGGCCGCGGCCCCGCGGCTTCTTCTCGTCGGTCGCCTCGCCGGCGTCCGGCAGTTGCTCCTCCAGGTCGATCGGGTTCGTTTCCGTCGAAACCTCGACGACTTCCAACTCGACGACCTCTTCAAAGACTTCCGACGACGGCTCGACGGCCACGTCGTCCAGCAGGCCCGCGCCGAACCCGCCCTCTTCCTCGTCGTCCGGCACGGCCGTCGGCGGCGCGGGCGGGGCGACCCGCGGCGCGGCGGGGACCAGCACGGCCGGGGCGACGGCCCGCGCCTCCGGCGGCAGCGGCGGCGGGGTTTCGTGTTCCGGCACCGGCGGCGGCAGGTCGTCGATCAGCCCCGTGCCGAACCCGCCGTCCTCGTCCGAAACCGGGGCGGAACGGCGGGCCGGCGGTTCCGGTTGCGGTTCGAGCCAGGCGGTCATCTCCCGCGGTTGCTCCGCCGGCGCTTCCTCGCGGCGGGGGCCACGGTCGCGATCCCGGTCGCGGCGGGGGCCGCGATCACCCCGCTCGCCGCGGTCGCGGCTCCGCTCGCGGGGCGGGCCGCGGTCCGGGCGGTCCACGCCGTACTCCTCGTCCTGTTCGGCTTCCAGCCGGGCGGCCACGTCCTTCGGCAGCAGGTGCTTGAAGTACGCCGGGTCCACGTCCGAGACGTGCAGGAACCCGTTCCGGCCGCCGCCGAAATCGACGAACGCGGCCTGGATGCTCGGCTCGATGTTGACGATCTTGCCCTTGTAGATGTTGCCGACGTAGGTTTCCTGGTTCGCGCGCTCGACGTAGAGTTCTTCGAGCACGCCGTCCTCAAGGATGGCGATGCGGCACTCCTCCGGCTGCGCCGCGTTGATGAGCATTTCCTTCTTCATTCGGTCCTCGAGTGTGGGAGGGCCGCCGGATAGTAGTAGGCACACTCCGTGTGCCGTCTCCTTCACGCCGCGGAACCCCGTGCAGGTCTCCGCGGCACATGGCAAACGGCACACGGAGTGTGCCTACTACTCTGTCGGCCCCGTTCGTGTCATTCGACGACCGGCCCGTTGGGGGAGAGTCCCCACGTGGCGGTCGGCGAGGGTTCGTCGTCGTCGGGCACCGCGCCCGACGGCAGGTCCAGCGGCCGCGTGACGGCCGGCCCGGTCGGCGGGCCGTCGGTCGCGTCCGGCGGTGTTTCGTCGGTCAGTTCCAACTCCGTGCGTTCCAGCACGGCCCCGGCGTCCGGCAGGTCGGCGACGCGGAGCAGCTTCAACAGTTCGTCGGCGCGGGCGGTCCCGGTGGGGGTCACCCACAGGTCTAACAGGAGGGCGGCTGTCTTCGCTGGGACCGCGGGCGTCCCGCCCGCTTCGCTGCCAGCCACTAAAGACAGGTTCCCGGAGCGGGGAAGGTGGGCGGGCGGGACGCCCGCGGTCCCAGGCCCGCCCGCGTCACTCACGCGAATCCCCCGAAGGTACGGGCGGATGTTCACCTGCCGCGGCCGCGGGTGGTAGCGGTCCACCCAGACTTCACCCGCCGCCATCAGTCCCTGAGCAATCTCGCGAACGCCATCGACCCGGTCCGCGGGGAGCGGCAGCCGGTAGACGATCCGCCGCGGCACGGCGGACGCCTTCATCGGCACGACTGTCGCCGAGTGGAAGTTCCACCCGGCCGGGGCCTGGCGGCGGAACGCGGCCAGCACGTCGGCCGCGTCGCGGGGTTCGGTCAGTTCCAGTTCGACGACTTCGTTGCGGCCGACGATGCCGAGGGAAAGGGAGAGGGCGAAGACGAGCCGCGGCGTGGGGTGGAACCCGGCGGTCATCTTGAACGGGACGGCGGCGCGGCGCATCATCCGCTCGGCGCACCGCATGAGGTCGTGGTGGCTGAGCAGGCGAAGGTCGCCGGCCTTCTCGAATCGGAATCGGAGCTTGTCACCGACCATCGGTTGTGGGACTTCGCCGAAGCGAAGTCACCCCCTCCGGCCGCCCTCCCGGAAACGGGATGGAGACGCCCAGAGGCCGGCGGTCCGGTGCGAGGACAGGCTCTCGCCTGGTCGCGGAACGGGTTGTCGGGTGTTCCTCATCGTCGTCTCGACCCACGGGGGGAGCGCGTCGGCCGTGCCGGACGCTACTCAACCCCGTCGGGGAGGAAGCGGCGTAAGTGTCCGCGTAAGTAACTCGTCACGTCGCGGGCGGTCTCCATTTGGAGAACGTCGTTGGCCACCCGCTCCGCTTCCGGGATTGTCAAGGCCCGGATCACGTGCTTGATTTCAGGAATCTTCCGGGGCGTCGCGGAGAGCTGTCGGATGCCCAACCCCAGCAACAGGGCGGTGTACAACGGCTCGCCGCTCATCTCCCCGCAGACGTTGACCTCGATGCCGTGCCGATTGCCGACTTGCGCGACCTGGTGGATCAGCCGCAGGACGGACGGATCGACGGGGCTGTACAAGTTGGCCACCGTCTCGTTGTTCCGGTCGGCCGCCAGGGTGTACTGGACGAGGTCGTTCGTTCCCAGGGAGAAGAAACTGACCTGCTTCGCCAGCACGTCCGCCATGATGGCCGCGGACGGAACTTCAATCATCGTACCAACTGGCACGTTCGGTTTGTAGTCGATTCCGGCGTCGTGCAAATCTTCTTCCACTTCCCGGAGTAAACTCAGGCACTGTCGGAGTTCCAGGACGGTGCTGACCATTGGGAACATGATCCGCAGGTCGCCGTAGCAGCTGGCCCGGAGGATCGCCCGGAGCTGCGTCTTGAACAGGGCGCGGTTTTGCAGGCACAGGCGGACGCTGCGGAGGCCGAGGAACGGGTTCTTCTCGTGCAGCGGGCCGGACGCCGGGGAGAACTTGTCCGCCCCCAGGTCGAGCGTCCGGATGACGACCGGGCGGTTCGGGCCGAGGGTGGTGACGACCTCCTTGTACGCCTCGAAGTGTTCCTCCTCGGTCGGGTCGGTCGTCTTGTTGACGTACAGGAACTCGGTCCGGTAAAGGCCGACGCCGGTGGCCCCCTTCTCGATGCAGGTGGCCGCCTCGGACGGGAACTCGATGTTCCCCAGGAGGCGGACGGTGACGCCGTCCTTCGTGACCGGCTCGGAGTCGCGGAGCGACTCGTAGGGGTCCGGGACGTGCTCCTGGCTGCGGAGCCGTTCCTTGTACCGGGCGAGCGTGTCCTCGTCCGGCTCCAGGATGATGATCCCCTCGTTGCCGTCGATGATGACGGTGTCGCCGCCGGACACGTCGGTGAGCAGCTTCCCCAACCCGACGACGGCCGGGATGTTCAGCGCCCCGGCGAGGATGGCGGTGTGGCTGGTCGGGCCGCCGGACTCGGTGGCGAACGCCCGGACCATCTTCGTGTTGAAGATGGCCGTCTCGCTGGGCGTCAGGTCGTGGGCGAGGACGATGACCGCCTGCACGGCCGCGTCGCCGGAGTCGCGGTTCTCGCCGAGGAGCTGGTGGAGGAGTTGCTTCTCCACGTCGATGAAGTCGGGGCGGTAGCGCAAGAGAACTTCGTTGCCGCTGTCGTCGAGACTGCGGATGCGCGAGCGGATGCACCGGCTGACGGCGTACTCGGCCGAGTACGACTCCGCCTTGATGAGCATTTCCAGGTCGTACCGGAGCGACTGGTCGCTGAGCAGCAGCGCGTGCGCGGCGAAGATTCGGCCGAGGTCCTTGCCCAGCCGTGTGGTCATCTCCTGCTCGCGGCGGCGGGCGTCCTCGATGGCCTGGTAGATGGCGACCTGGAGGCGGGCGAGTTCGCCGGGGACCTGCTCGGCGGGCACGGTCCGCCGGGGGATGCGGACGCCCTCGGTGTCGAGCACCAGGGCCGGTCCGATGGCGATGCCGGGGGAGGCCGGTATGCCGTGCTTGGTTTCCATTCGCGCCGCCAACGTGGGACCGCCCGACGCGTGGCCGGGCGAGGTCACAGGGAGAATGTACGTGGGTCGAGTCGTCGTCCGCCGCGGTTATATAGCCGCCGGCTTGCCGGCGGGTTTTTGGAGTCGCAGAACCCCGCCGGCAAGCCGGCGGCTATATAAACTGGCCCTACTCCGGGTCGCCCGGCGAGGCGAGGATGTCGATGAACCGGCCGATCACCGCCTCCGCGTCCGCGCCGTCGATCTCCACGAGCAGTTCCGTGCCGGGCATCGCGCACAGGCCGATCAGGTCCCAGAGGCTCTTGCCGTTCGCCCGCTTCTCGCCGTTCCACACGAACACGTCGCACACCATCGACCCGGCCAGGGTGGCGAACGTGGTGGCCGGCCGCATGTGCAGCCCGTTCGGGTTCACGACCACGACCGTGCGGCGGATCGGCTCGTTCAGCGTGCCGGCGGTCATGGCGCGCCCCCCGGCCGGTCCCGCAGGATGCGGAGGATGTCCTCGCGGGTCGTCGCCTCGCGGATCGCCTTCACCAATAGCTCGTCCCGGAGCGTCGTGACCACATTTTCGAGCGACCGCAGGTGCTCGCCGGGGCGGTCCGGCGGGGAGATGAGCAGGATCATGACGTGGACCGGCTCGCCGTCCACGCTGTCGAACCCGATCCCCGGCCCGGACACGGCCAGCGCCCCGGTCAGCTGCGTGACGGCCCCGTGCCGGGAGTGCGGGATGGCGATGTTCCGGCCGATGCCCGTGGTGCCGAGTTGCTCCCGCCGGAGGATCGCCCGCACGATGTCCGGCTGGTCCGTCTCCGCGAGGACGCCGGCCCGGAACAGGCTGCCGACGAGTTCGCGGATGGCGTCGTCGCGGGTCGTCGCCTGGAACAGCGGCGCGGGCGTGATCGCTTCGGGTATCAAGAAGTTCATCGAAAACCTCGACCGGGCCTCGGGACCAAGGGGCGGCTACTCGCGGATGCCGTCCGGCCCGCCGTGGGACGGGTTCCGCCGGTGGTCCTGAATCTTCTCTTTGTAATGCTTGATCTGCTGCTTCATCTTGTCCACGGCGATGGTCACGGCGGCCATGAGGTCCGCGGCCTCGCCGGCGGAGACGAAGTCGTGCTTGTGCTCGGCGTTGAGCAGGATTTCGGCCTTCTTTTCGAGACCGCGGAGGTCCACGGTGACTTCGATCTGGGACACCCGCTCGAAGAAGTGGAGGAGCTTCTCGGCCTTCTCGCGGATTTCGGCCTGGGCGGTTTCGTCGAGGTGCCCGTGGCGGGCGGATACCTTCACTTGCACGGCGTAGTCCTTTCCCCAGGGCGACCGGGCGACCGGTCGGGCGACACGAACATCCAGCGATTGTATCCGGCCGCGGAAGGGCGTTCAATCGGGCGGAGGAATTGATATAGCCGCCGGCTTGCCGGCGGAATGACAGGGAGTCGCAAAACCCGCCGGCAAGCCGGCGGCTATATAAAGCGGTCACCGCGGCTTCGCCGCGGCCTTCGCCCGCCGGGTGTGCTTCGGGGCGGCGAACTCGATCTGCTGCAACCGCTTCCGGACGCCGTCGGCGTACTCGTCGGACAGTTCCACCCCCAGGCAGCGGCGGCCGAGCTTCTTCGCCACCGCCAGCGTCGTCCCGCTGCCGGCGAACGGGTCGAGGACCAGGTCGCCGGGGTTCGACGCGACGCGGATGATCCGCTCCAGCACCGCCTCCGGCATCTGGCACGGGTGGTTCAGCCGCTCCTTGAACGTGCCGCACACCCGCGGTACGTACCACGTGTCGGACTCCGGTTGGAAGTGCCCGTCCGTCTCCTGCGGCCGCAACACCCAGGTGTCGTCCGGCAGCTTGCCGACCGGGTTCGCCCGCCGGTCGGCGTAGGTCGTCATCCGGGCCGACGGCACGCGGACCGGGTCCGGGTTGAACGTGAACCGGTCCGCGTCCGCGACGTAGTAGAAGATGTGCGCGTGGCTGCGGTTGAACTTCTTCTTGCAGTTCACGCCGAACGTGTAGTGCCAGACGATCCAGTTCCGCATCGTGAACCCGAGGGCGTCCAGCCGGACCTTGTGCTCGGCCGCGTACTCGTCGCCGATGGCGACGAACAGCGAGCCGGTCGGCTTCAGCACCCGCTTCACGGCCGTCAGCCACGTCTCGGCCCACGCGAGGTAGCAGTCGCGGCCGCGGCGGTCGTCGTAGATGTCGTACTCGTACCCGATGTTGAACGGCGGGTCGGCGAACGCCAGATCGACCGAGGCCGGTTCGAGTTTTTGCAGGACTTGGACGCAATCGCCGGTGATGACGGTGTCGTTCACTGGGCCGCCTGCCACATGAGGAACGGGTGAGGGAAGTGTGATGATACGGGGTCGTGCGGAATGCGCAAGTTGTATTCGTCGTGCGAATTGGGGGAATTTTAACGATTCTGCCGTGCGCCGAGTCGTGCGCCGCGGGCGGAACCGGGGTGAGAAATTGGGCTAGGCAGGGGTTCGCCGGATCGAGTACCTTCTCCCGACCTCGGACTCTCATTTGGCTCCACACCAACGGGATCACGGATGATCCAGCACCTGAAGCAGGTTTGGCAGTTCCGCTACTTCTGGGCGTCGCTCGTCCGGCTCGACCTCCGCAACCGGTACCGCCGGTCGGTCCTCGGCATCGGGTGGTCGCTGCTCAACCCGCTGGCGATGACCGTCGTCTTCTGCATCGCGTTCGGCGGCATCCTCGGCAGCGCGGACTGGCGGAAGTTCGCCCCGTACCTGCTCGGCGGGCTGGCCGTGTGGGAGTTCATGCGGGGGTCCGTCACCCAGGGGTGCGACGCGTTCGTCCGGGCGGAGGCGTACATCCGCCAGGCCCCGCTGCCGCTGAGCATCTACTCGCTGCGGACCGTCCTCGGCACGTTCATCCACTTCGTCATCTCGCTCGCGCTCGTCGTCGCGGCCGTGGTCGTGTTGCAGGACACCTACGACGTGCTGCCGCGGCTCGCGTCCGTCGTCCCGGCGATCCTGATGCTGATCGTGTTCTGCTGGAGCACGGCCACGCTGGCCGCGTTCGCGAACTCGTACTTCCACGACACCAAGCACCTGATCGACGTGGTCGCGCAGCTGCTCTTCTTCCTGACGCCGATCATGTACAACCCGGAAGTGGTGGTGAACAAGGTCGGCAGCTGGGTGATCGAGTACAACCCGGCGGCCCACTTCCTGATGCTCATCAGCCACCCGCTGGTGCAGGGGACGGAGCCGCCGGCCGGCCTGTTCCTGACGACCGGCAGCCTGACGCTCGGCATGTTCGGGCTGGCGTGCTGCACGATGGCGTGGCTGCAAAAGCGGGTCGTCTTCCAGTTGTAATTCATCACCGGGACTCACCGATGGCCAAGATCGAGTTGAAGAACGCGTCGCTGACGTTCACGCTCCGGAAGGCGACCCGGCTGTCGCTCAAGGAGTTCCTCCTCAACGGCATGTTCCTGACCAGCCGCAACCCGCTCATCCGGGTCCCGGCGCTGGTCAACGTGGACCTGTCGGCGCAGGACGGCGACCGGATCGGCGTGATCGGGCACAACGGGGCGGGCAAGAGCACGCTCCTGAAGCTGCTCGCCGGCGTCTACCCGACGACTTCCGGCTCGCGGGCCGTGGCCGGGAAGATTTGCTCGCTGTTCGACATCACCCTCGGGTTCGAGCCGGACGCGACGGGGCGGGAGAACATCCGCTACCGCGGCTACCTGCAAGGGGAGACGCCGCGGACGCTCCGGGCGAAGCAGCGGGAGATCGAGGAGTTCAGCGAACTCGGCGAGTTCCTGGACACGCCGGTGCGGTACTACTCGGCCGGCATGTCGGTGCGGCTGGCGTTCTCGATCGCGACGGCGATCGAGCCGGAGGTGCTGCTGATCGACGAGGTGCTGAGCGTCGGCGACCTGGCGTTCCAGATGAAGGCGGCCGACCGGATGAAGCAGATGATGGCGAACGCCCGGCTGATGGTTATGGTGAGCCACGACCTGAAGTCGATCGACAAGCTGTGCAACCGCGCCCTGTGGCTGGAGCACGGCCACGTCCGGATGAGCGGCCCGGCCGGGAAGGTGGCGCGGGCCTACGAGGCCAGCGTCCGCGGCCCGGACGCGGCGGCGGCGTGACCTTCGACTTCCGAAGTCCGGCTTCGACTTCGGAAGTCGATCCCCCGCGGGGGCGTTCCTTCCCTTTCCGTGCGCTCGGGTTCCGCTCGACTTCCGAAGTCGAAGCCGGACTTCGGAAGTCACGGTTCCCCTCCGAGGCCGCGGTGAACACCCCGCCCGTCGGCATTTTGATCGTCAACTACAACGGCGGGCCGCACCTCGCCGCGTGCCTCGCCGCCCTCGAACGGCAGACCGCGCCCCGGCACACGTTTGAAGTCATCGTCCTCGACAACGCCTCCCGCGACGGGTCGGCCGACATCGTCCCCGCTCGCTTCCCGTGGGTGAAGCTCGTGCGGTCGGCGGTGAACCTCGGGTTCGCCGAGGGGAACAACGTCGCCGCGCGACATGCGCATTCCGACGCCGTCGTCCTGCTCAACAACGACACGATCCCGGACCCGTACTGGTTGGAGGAGCTGCTGGCCGCGGCCGCGGAGAACCCCGGCGGCACGGTCGTGTCCAAGCTGGTGTTCGCCGACCGGCCGGCGGTCGTGAACAGCGCCGGCCTGTTCCTGCTCCGCGACGGCCGCGGCGCGGACCTCGGGTTCGACCAGCCCGACGACGGCCGGTTCGAGGGCGGCGGCCCGGTGTTCGCCGGCTGCGGCGCGGCCGTGCTGATGCGGAAGGACGCGGCCGGCGAGGTGCTCGACCCGAACTACTTCCTCTACTACGAGGACCTGGACGCCGGCTGGCGGCAGCAACTGGCCGGCGTGCCGGCGGTGCTGGCCCCGCGGTCGCTGGTGCGGCACGTCCACGGGGCGGCGGCCGGCGAGGCGTCGCCGGTGTTCCGGTTCCACGTCGAGCGGAACCGGGCGCTGACGGCGCTGCGCAACGGCGACCCGTTCCTGGCCGTCTGGTCCGGGTTCGTGCTGCTGGCGAAGGTCCCGGTCGCGTTCGTTCGCGCGGCGGCGGGGAAGAGTCGGTGGGCGAACGCGGCGGCGGTGTTGAGGGCGTTCGCGTCGTACCTCGACCGGCTGCCGCGGACGCTGGTGTCGCGGTACCTGACGCGGCGGTGGCGGGTCCGAACCGACGTGTATGGCGGTTCCGGGGTTTTGTTCCCTCCCCCCTTGGGGGGGAGGGCTAGGGAGGGGGGTGAGCGCGTC
>NZ_JCABYM010000155.1:0-9169 GCF_059499385.1 Limnoglobus sp.
CCCAAGGGGGGAGGGAACAAAACCAAAGCCAAACCTTCCGCACTCGCCCTACGATTGCACTCTGCCTCCTGCCGCGATAAGCTCGGGCTTCTCCCACTCTCCCCCGGCGGGCCTCTCCCATGAAACTCCACCCCGGCACGACCGTCATCGACCGCGGCCAGGTCGTCGTCGGCGACGGCACGCCGCCGATCCCGGACGCGGCCGTGCGGATCGACGACGGCCGCCTCACCTACGTCGGCCCCCGCGGCGGGCTGCCGCCGTCGCCCGGCGCGGCGCGCATCGACGCGAACGGCGGCACGATCCTGCCGGGGCTGGTCGAGGCGCACTTCCACCCGACGTACTTCAACGTCGCCGCGCTCGAAGATTTGGACATCAAGTACCCGGTCGAGTACGTCACGCTCCTCGCCGCGGCGAACGCGAAGCTCGCGCTCGAGTGCGGGTACACCGCGGCCCGCAGCGGCGGCAGCCTGTTCAACATCGACGTGTGGCTGAAGAAGGCCATCGAGAGCGACCTCTGCCCCGGCCCGCGGCTGGCGGCCAGCGGCCGCGAAATCTGCGGCGTCGGCGGCCTCATGGACTGGAACCCGGACTACCGCAAGATCGGCATGGACGGCCTCGTGCTGCTCGTCAACGGCCCGACGGAGGCGCGGGCGGCCGTCCGGAAGCTCGTCAAGGACGGCGTCGAGTGGGTGAAGACGTACCCGACCGGCGACGCCGCCGCCCCGGACGCGAACGACCACCACACGCTGTGCATGACGTTCGAGGAGATGCACGCGGTCGTCGCGACGGCCCACAACCACGGGCTGAAGGTGACCGGCCACTGCCGGGCGACGGAAGGGATCAAGAACGCCCTGCGGGCCGGGTACGACGCCGTCGAGCACGGCACGTTCATGGACGCCGAGGCGCTCGACCTGCTGCTGACCCGCGACGTGCCGGTCGTGCCCGCGCTCTACTTCGAGCTGGTGAGTGTGGAGCGGGGCAAGGAGTTCGGGCTGTCGCAGAAGGTCATCGACGGCCATCAGGAGACGCTCGACGGCGGGGCCGAGAGCGCGCGGAAAATTCTGCGGGCCGGCGGGCGGCTCGGGATGGGCGGCGACTACGGATTCGCGTGGAACCCGCACGGCGACTACGCGAAGGAGCTGTCGTTCTTCGTGAAGTACGTCGGGCTGACGCCGCTGGAGGTGCTGACGTGCGCCACGAAGACCGGGGCCGAGATCATGGGCCGGGCGGACGAGATCGGCACGCTGGAAGTGGGGAAGCTGGCGGACGTGCTGGTCGTGGACGGCGACGTGATCGCGGACATCTCGCTGTTGGAAGACCGGTCGCGGTTCATCGCGGTGGTGCAGGGCGGCGCGGTGAAGGCGGGGCGGGTTTCGTAGGGCGGGTCAAGGCTTTGCGCCGACCCGCCGCGCCCCCAGCCACCTCTTCGTTTCTCCCGTGTGGTCGCGACCCCCGGCGGGTCGGCGCAAAGCCTTGACCCGCCCTACAAGACATCACTTCAGCATCATCAACACCGCCACGGCCGTCGCCGTCGCGAACGTCGCGGCCACGGCCGCCGCCAGGATCAGCAGCGTCCACGTCGGCTGGCCGTTCTCGTGCTGGAGCGTGGACCGCGTCGGGACCACGATCGGCAGCGGCGGGGTCGCCGTCAGCCCCTGCCGCGGGCTGGGCGTGTCGTCCGGCCGCGGGCCGCGGGCCGGCGGCGTCGCCGGGCCGGTCGAACCCGCGTCCTCCATCAGGAAGTCGGAGAACGAAATCCGCGACACCGGCGGGATGCCCTGGGCGACGCCGCGGCGGGCCGGGGCCTCCGGGAAGAGCTGCCCGTCCGGCGGCGGCACGTCCTCCCGCGTCCACGGGGCCAGCGCCTTCACCACCTCGGCCGGCGTCTGGAACCGCTGGTCCGGGTTCTTCTTCAGCATCTTGTGCAGCACGTCCGCCAGCCCCTCCGGGATCTCCGGCCGCATGTCCCGGATCGGGACCGGCTCCCGCAGCTGCTGCCACATCAGTTTCTGGGCCGTCCGCCCGTCCGGGAACATCGGCCGGCCGGCGAGCAGGAAGTAGAGCGTCGCCCCGAGGCCGTAGATGTCCGCCCGGATGTCCACCCGCGAGCTGGCCACCGCTTGCTCCGGCGCGAGGTAGTCGGCCGTGCCGAGGATCGACTGGTCCACCTGGTCGGTCAGCCCGGACGAGTCGTAGGAGTCGCCCATCCGCACCAGGCCGAGGTCGAGCAACTTGATCGTGCCGTCGTGCGTGAGCAGCAGGTTCGCCGGCTTGATGTCCCGGTGGACGAGGCCGTGGTCGTGGATGTGCTGGAGGCCGACGGCGGCTTGCCGGACGTAGGCGGCCGCGTTCTTCCAGTCGAGAGCCTTCTTCGCCTTCACCATCTGCTGGAGGTTGATGCCGCCGGCGTACTCCATGATGAGGTAATAGACCGGGCCGTCCTTGCGGAGGTCGTGGACGCGGATGACGTTCGGGTGGTCCATTACGGCCGTGGCGCGGGCCTCGCGGAAGAACCGCTCGCGGGCCACCGTGTCGGTGGACGCGGACGCGGACAGCACCTTGAGCGCCACCAGCCGGTGCATGACGTTGTGCTCGGCCAGGTACACCTGCCCGGTGCCGCCGCCGCCGAGTTGGTCGAGGATGACGTAGTCGCCGAGGATGAACCCCTTGTACTTGCCGGCCTGGATGCGGTCGGCCTGGAACGGGGTGAGGAGCTTCCCCTCCACGAGCCGGTCGAGGACGGCGGCCGGGCCGTCGTCCGGCGTCAGCGCGGCGAGGGCGGCCTCCAGCCGGTCGGCCGGGACCAGCCCGCTCTTGCGGAGGTTGGTCAGCAGTTGGTCGGTCGTGGTCGGGGCCGGCATGGTGGGGACGCCAAATTCATTCACGGGGCGATACTCCGTTCCTGCCCCAGTGTAGAACACGGACGCGGGATCGGTCGGGCGTCGGACCGATTCGGGCGAATGAGCGGGTTACGGGGCGGTCAGCAGCGCCCAGAGGGTGAACCCGCCGAGGATTAGTACGACGAGCGCGACGACGGCCCAGCTCACGAGCCGCCCGCGGTCGGCGGCGGGCGGGAGCGGCCCGGCCTCGGCCGTCGCGCGGTCGAGCTGCGTCCGGAGCGTCTGCTCGTGGTCCGGTTGCGTCGTCCGCATCGCCTCGTCCAGGTCCACCGTCCCGCCGTCGGCCGGCGGGGCCGGCGTCCCCGGCGGCGGCTGCAGGTACTCGGGCAGGATGAGGTCCGTCTGGCTGTACTGGTCCGAGACGGTCGTGGTCATGTCGTCGAACAGCCGGTCCGGGAACCCGACCCGGCTCGCCCACGGGGCGAGGGCGGCGGCCGCGTCGTCCGCCGCCTGGAACCGGTCGTCCGGGTGCTTCGCGAGCATCCTGTGGACGACGGCCGCCAGGCCCGGCGGCAGGTCCGGCCGCACCGCCGTCAGCGGGTCCGGGTCGGCGGAGTAGAGCTTCAGGATTTTCGTCCGCACGTCCCCGTCCGGGAACGGCGGGCGGCCGGTCAGCAGGAAGTAGAGCGTCGCCCCGAGGCCGTAGATGTCCGCCCGCGCGTCCACCTGGGAGCTGTACGCCTGCTCCGGGGCGAGGTACTCGACCGTCCCGAGGATCATGTCGGTATCGACCTGCTTGGTCAGCGTCTCGCCGATCACGTGGACGATGCCGAGGTCGAGGACCTTCGCGACGCCGTGCTGGTCGACGAGGACGTTGGCCGGCTTCACGTCCCGGTGGACGAGGCCGGCGGCGGCGGCGTGGGCCAGCCCGAGGGCGATCTGCCGGCCGCACTCGGCGGCGTCGGCCGGCGTCAGCGGGCCGTTCCGGGCGACCGCCGCCTGCAGGCTGACCCCCTCGATGTGCTCCATCACCAGGTACGGCGGGTCGGCGTCCGGGAACACGTCGAACATGGCGACGATGTTCGGGTGGTCCAGCTTCGCCGCCGCCGTCGCCTCCCGGAGGAACCGCTCGCGGGCCAGCGGGGTGGACTCGGCGCTGGGGCGGAGGACCTTGATCGCCACCCGGCGGCCTAGCTCGGCGTGCTCGGCGAGGTAGATTTGCCCCATCCCGCCCTTGCCGATCCGCTCCAGGATGCGGTAGCTGCCGAGGATGAACCCGTGATGGCGGCCGTCCTGGAGCTGCTCCGCCTGGAACTTGGTCAGCAGGCCGTGGGCGACCATGCGGTCCAGGAGGTGGGTCGGCGTGAGTTCGGCCAGGGGCGCGGCATTCGCGCTCGACAGGAACCCCGTCAGCCGGTCCTCCGGCACGAGCTGGCTCTTGCGAACCAACGCGACCGTCGCATTCAGGGTAACCGGTTTCGACATACAACTCCCGCGGCAACAGCGGAGAGGCTGGGGACGGCGCGGACCGCGGGAAGTTTAGAACACGATTGCCGGGGAACCCGACGGAAAAGTCGGCGCGACCGGAATTTGTTCGCCACTTTTCACCCCGCCGCCTTGCCCCGTGTTCTAGGGTGTGGTCGGTAGCCGTTGACGACTACCGTTCCGTACCCGCGTCCGGGCCGGGGGCTCGACCGCCATGATGCTTCGCCGTTCCGCCGTCGCCCGCCGCACCGGGGTCGCCACCGTCGAGGCGGCCGTCGTGCTGTCCTTGCTCCTCGTGCCGGTCATCCTCGGCGTGTGGGAGGTCGGCCGGCTGGTGTACGCCCAGCAGGTGGTCATCAACGCCGCCCGCGAGGGGGCGCGGCTGGCCGCCCAGGGCCGGATCATCAACCGGCTCGGGACGCCGACGGAGATCACCTACGATTCCGGCACGCCGAACGTCAAGGAGACGGTGTACACGGCGGTCGTGACCGGCGGCCTGCCCGGCCTGCTCCGGACGGACGTGACGACGAAGTTCGGGTTCGACGGGGAGACGCCCAGCGCCAGCCCGTCCAAGCAGCCGTACCAGGGGCTGAAGAACGAGAAGTTCAAGGTGTACGTGTCGATCCCGTTCGACAAGGTCCGGTGGATCAGCCTGGGGCTGGTGAACCCGACGATCGTGGAGTACGAGGTCGATTGGCAGATGCTGGTGGACGACCCGTTCGTCGTCAACGCCAACCTCCCGAAGTGGTAACCCGCGGCCCCGCCCCGGAGACGAGATCATGATCCTGCGTTCCCCGTCGGCCCGCCGTCGCAGCGGGGCCACCGCCGTCGAGGCGGGCATCGTGCTGAGCGTGTTCCTGCTGTTCCTGTTCGGCATCTTCGAGTACTGCCGGTACTTGATGACGGTCGAGATCACGACGAACGCCGCCCGCGACGGGGCCCGGTACGCGTCCGTGAACGTCAACAAGCCGAGCAACTTCGACACCGTGGACTTCACGGACGGGGCGACGACGTACCGGAACATCACGACCCACGTGAACCTGCAGATGGCCGGCATCCAGAACGCGATCGACAACTACACGGTGGCCGTGTTCGCGTGCGACTCGGACAAGCTCGCCCTCGCCGTCCCGCGGGTCGAGCCGAAGTCCCCGGCCGTGGCGTGGAACAGCGCCCAGTTCGGCGAGCGGATCGCGGTGAAGATCACCGGCAAGTACAACACGCTCCTGCCGAACTTCCTGATGATGGGCGCGGAGATCGACATCAACGTGGCCGTCACGATGAACAGCGAAGGGTAACGTCGCCCGGCCGCGGCCGCCGCGGCCCGCCCGAACCGCCCGTCCCCCTCCCGCCCCCCCCGGCGGATACTTCCCGCACAGTCGGTCGTCCGGCGTACCGCCGGCGCGCCCCCGTGCCGCGCCGCGCTTCCGTCTCGAGAGGTGTTCCGATGCGTCTTGCTTACCAACGTCCGGCCCCCCGCCGCGGCAGTATCGTCCCGATGATGGCGGTGTGCGTCACCGTCCTGTTCGGGTTCGTCGCGCTGGCGATCGACCTCGGCATGGTCATCATCGCCCGGTCGGCGGCCCAGGACGCGGCCGACACGGCCGCCCTGTCCGGGGCGCGGGTGCTCGACGGCCGCGTCCCGGCGAACACGAACCCGGACGACTACGACAACCGGAAGGACGAGGCGAACGTCATCGCCCGCGCGTCGGTCAAGGCGAATAGCGTGATCAACAACAACATGCTGACGACGACGAGCCTGAACATCGGCATCTACGACTACGACACGGTCGCGCAGACGTTCCGGTTCGTGAACGGGCACGCGATGATCGACCCGGACAACCCGCCGCCGCCCGGCCAGGAGCCGCCGGCCGCGGTGAAGCCGGCCGGCAAGTCGTGGACGGCCGTGGAGGTGAACGTGGCGGCCCAGCAGCCGGCGTTCTTCTCCGGCGTGTTCGGCATCTCGTCCCTGCCGGCGTCGGCGCGGGCCGTCGCCGTCCACCGGCCGCGGGACGTGGCCCTCATCCTGGACATGTCCGGGTCGATGAAGTTCGCCAGCACCTACGCCTGGCCGCCGGGCACGGCCAGCTCGACCGGGACGGTGTCCGGGCTGCTCAACCCGGACCCGACGTACCCGCGGTTCGGGCACTACCAGCGGTACCCGACGACGACGCTGCCGAACGCCTTCATGCGGACGACCAACTTCATCGCCGGCACGCAGGAGGTGTTCTCCCCGACGAACATGACGACGGACGCGGACGTCGGCCCGGCCATCGTCCGGCAGTTCGTGTTCGCCTACGACGTGACGAACAACGCCACCCCGGCCAGCCCGGTCAACACCGTGTCGTCCGCCGGCGTGCTCCGCAACGCCTTCCACCGGTGGAACCCGCCGGGCATGAACCCGACGACGACGAGCGGGGAGTTCGGCCCGATGTCCCCCCCGACCGGGTGGAGCGGGTACAACGCGTTCGACCGGTCGAACACGAGCGGCCCGACGCCGGCCCCGGCCAGCTTCGCCACGCAGGAGGACGACGGCGCGATCAAGTACGTCGGCGACCGCTCCCCGCGGAAGGCCGGCCGCGTCCTGCGGGACGGCACGAGCTGGGACCCGGCGACGGCGACCGGGGCGGCGAAGACCGCCTGGGACGTGCTGTTCCCGAACACCGTGGCCGCCGCCCCGACGCTCTCGACCTCGACCCTGCGGACCGTGCAAGCCGTCCCCCGGCCGATCGGCCCGTTGGGGGTGTTGGACGCCCGCCTCCGGGCGCTCAGCCCGCTCAACGTCACGGCCCCGCGGGAGGGCGGCTCGACGTGGCAGAAGTTCGTGGACGGGGCGTGGGAGCAGGCGGGCTACGACCTCGACCTGGAAGCGTACAACGCCCAGTCCGGGGCGGCCACGCCCGGCACGTACCGGCCGGCCGTCGCCTCCCGCGGGCTGGACGCCAGCGGGACGTTCCCGACGAACGGCCGGTTCCACGGGTACTCGATGGGGCCGGCGTACTACGGCAAGACGTTCTTCGTGTGGCCGCCCGACCCGCGGTGGGGCAACCCGAACGGCGGCAGCCCGCTCGGCGGCGGCGTCCGCCCGGACAACGTGCTCGCGATCACCAACCCGACGAGCACCGACACCTCGCTCATGGTCAAGGATTCCAGCGGGAACTGGATTTGCGACTGGCGGCGGCGGTTCTTCCTCCGCAACGACAGCGCGAACACCGGCACCCCGTCGAGCGACCCGGTGAACACGACCCAGGGGGGGACGTGGAAGTACTTCCACCCGGAAGGGGACAACGACCCGGTCAACGCCGGCACGCAGAACGTCAACCTGGCGCTGCTCCGGGGGACGACCGGCCACACGCTCCGGGACACCGGGTACAAGATCAACTACCGGGCCGTGCTGGCGTGGATCAAGTCCGGCCCCCAAGTCCTCCCGCCGAACCTCCGGGCCGGGAAGGTCAAGTACTACGCGTCCATCCCGGACAACGTGGACAACGCCGGCAGCCCCGGCACGAACGAGCAGTACCTCGACCAGCGGTTCTGGCGGGAGTACATCGACTACGTGATGGGGTACAAGGGGAACCACACGAACTACGACGCCCAGTACATGCTGGCCGGGGTCGAGACGGCCGTCTGGGCCGGGGCCGCCGTGAGCATCAACGCGACGGCGAACGAGACGTACACGGCCGACCTGATCTCGTACACGAACCCGAAGCCGTACATGAACTACACGGACATCCCGAACCGCCCGCGGCTGCACTTCTGGTTCGGCCCGATGTCCATGCTGATGTTCATCTCCGGCCGGTACCAGGACGCGAACCTGCGGAACTGGAACGCCGGGTCGCTGGCCGAGGCGCAGACGTGGCAGCTCAAGGCCGGCGTCCGGTCGGCCCTGGACGACATCAAGAACAACCACCCCAACGACCTGGTCGGGACGACGTACTTCGCCGGGGCGGCCTACCAGACGATCCGCGCCCCGCTGAGCCAGGACTGGGAGAACTTGAAGAACGCCCTGTACTACCCGAAGAGCCTGCTGGCCGGCATCCGGGCCGGCGGGGCCGCCGCGAACAACGAGCTGCGGCCGTACAACAGCAGCTTCGGCAACGCCCTCGCCGGCAACGGGAGTTCCCAGGACGCCGACCTGCCGAACGGGAACGGCGGGACCGACCCGGTGTCCGGGTTCGCCACCGCGTTCAACCTGCTCAGCAGCGCCCCGTCCATCCCGGACCTCGGCGGGCTGGGCGTCGCCGGGGCCGGGACCGGCCGCCGCGGGGCGACGAAGATCGTCATCTTCGAGACGGACGGCGTGCCGAACACGTGGCGGAACTTCAACCTCACCCCGGCCGGGGCGAACTCGTACTACACGAAGACGACCACCACCGGCAGCGGGGCGAACGGGGACGCGAACTCGATCAACAAGGCGATGGACATCGTGGACCAGATCGTCGCCCCGACCACGTCCAACGGGTACAGCCTGGTGAACTCGCCCGCCCGCGTCTACCCGATCGCGTTCGGCGACCTGTTCAGCTCGACGAGCACGTACAAGGGGCAGGCGCTGACGTTCCTCCAAGACGTGGCCTACCACGGGCTGACCGGGGACAGCGCCGCCGCCCCGCTGCCGGACTACCAGATCATTACCGGCACGGCGAGCGAGCGGATCGAGAAGCTGCGGTCCAGCTTCGAGCGGATCCTCCAGAGCGGCGTGCAGGTCACGCTGATCGAGTAAACCCCGCCCGCGGGGGGGTCGCGGGGGGGGGGGGGGGCCCGCCCCCCCCCCCCCCCCGGGGGGGGTTGGGGCGGGGGGGGGGGGGGGGGGGTGTTTTAGACCCCAGAGAGAGTATAACCGCGCCCCC
>NZ_JCABYM010000155.1:9179-10990 GCF_059499385.1 Limnoglobus sp.
GGTACCCTGTCCGGGCGGCCCCACCTGTGGGGCTTCCCCCCCCCCGCGCCCCCCACCCCCCCCCCCGGGGGGGGGCGGGGGGGGGGCCCCCCCCCGGCCCCCCCCCCCGCGGCCGTTGGTTATTGGCTTCCGTTGGGTTTCGACTTGGATTGTCCGCACGATTGCTTTCTGACGGGCCGCCTCCCCGGCGGCCAAATTCGCACGTCAGGGGCTTAACAGAAAACCCCGGCCCGCCGGCCGAGGTTTCGGTTCGTCCCACCGCGGTCGTCATGCGACGGCCCGGCTCCATCTTCATTCCCTGTTGAGGACGTGTCCATGCGTCAGAAGTCCCCGCGCCTCCGCGCCCGCCCGGAATTGCAAGCCCTCGAGCCCCGGTGGCAGCCCGCCGCCCCGGCCGTCCCGACGTACTCCACGACGTTTACCGACGCCGTGACGGCCGACAACGCCGTCGCCGGCACCGGCGGCCGGACGTTCTGGACGATCGACGCCGGGGCCGACCAGTACCAGACCGACACCTACGAGCGGCCGACGGCCCAGACGTTCCAGGTCCGCCGCGCCGCCGACGGCAGCCGGGTGTTCGCGGCCGAGGAGTATTACGCCAACCTGGACATCGCCCAGGGCCGGGCCGGGGCGGACGACCAGTTCCTGTACGTCGCGATCAAGATGGCCGGGGTGACGCACGCCACGGCCGACGGGCAGGCCAAGGCCGAGGGGCTGATTTACCAGTACGGGTTCCGCATCGGCACGAACGCGGACGGGAACGGCAGCTTCCTCATCACCGCCGACCAGCCGGCCGAGAAGAACGGCAACGGCGCGTTCGGCGGCGAGGGCGTGTACGCCTACTGGGACGCGAACCAGGACGTGGGCGGGACCGGCCGGGATGTCACGAAGGAGGACCGCGAGGCCGAGGTCGGCGGCAACGGGTACGAGGGGGTCGTCGCGGCCGACGGCCGCGGGGCGAACGGCCAGCGGATCGTCTGGACGCGGGTGAGTCCGACCGACCCGACGGTCGTGGAGTTCGCCGTCGATTACTCCAAGCTCGGGCTGACGAAGGCCGACCTGGCGGCCGCGTCGTACTTCGAGCTGGAGGCGAACAAGGGGCTGAAGGACAAGTCGAACTACGCGTGGAACGACGAGTACACGAAGTCCGAGGCCGGCTCGCCGTACCAGGCGGCGACCGGCACGCTGTCCGAGTTCGGCACGCAGGGGCTGGGGAACGTCTACGAACTCGACACGCTCCGCGGCGGGCCGATCGTCCCGCCGGCCCCGCAACGGGGCAGCCTGTCGGGGACCGTCTTCCTGGACCTGAACCAGGACGGCGTCCGCGACGCGACCGACCCCGGCATCGCCGGCGTCCCGATCCACCTGCTGTTCACCGACGCCGACGGCGTGGCGCGGGACATCGTCACCGTGACGCGGGACGACGGGACGTACGAGTTCACCGACCTCGCCCCCGGCGTCTACACGCTCTTCGAGGAGCAGGTCGGCGAGTACATCGACGGGGCCGACGTGCTCGGCAGCCTCGGCGGGATCGCGGAGAACGACCTGTTCCGCGAGATCGTCGTCGGCCCCGGCCAGTTCGGCGTCAACTACGACTTCGGCGAGTTGGTCAACGACGGGGGTAGCAACACGTAATCCCGACCGGCCGCGGCTGTCTGTGCCTTTGTTCCCTCCCCCCTTGGGGGGGAGGGTTAGGGAGGGGGGTGAGCGCGTCCCTCCTCGTAAGAACCGGGGTTGAGCCAGGGGAGCCTGGGGGGGGGGGGGGGGGGGGGGGGGGGGGGGGGGGGGGGGGCGCGGGGGGGCGCGGGCCC
>NZ_JCABYM010000156.1:0-10617 GCF_059499385.1 Limnoglobus sp.
GCCCCCCACGCGGACCCCTACCCTTTTTGGGGGTGGGGCGTATATGAGCCCCCCCCGGGGGTAGTAGCCCTCCCCCACGGTGGGCCTCGAAGACTCGACCCACCCTACATTTCGTTTCCCTACAATTTCCCGAACGGCCATCCACACCCACCGACGCTCTCCATGACCACCGCACTCCCGCTCGTGTCCGGCAAGCCGAACCTCGATTACGAACTCGTCCTGGATTGCGTCCACTGCGGCCTCTGCACCGCGAGCTGCCCCACCTACGTCGAGACCGGCAACGAGGCCGACTCGCCCCGCGGCCGCATCTACCTCATGCGGCAGGTGATCGACGGCGCGCTCAAGCTCGACGACACGGTGAAGGGCCACCTCGACCTCTGCCTGAACTGCCGGGCGTGCGAAACCGCCTGCCCGTCCGGGGTGCAGTACGGCAAGCTCATCGAGCCGTTCCGCGTCCACATGGAGGAGAAGGAACCCGGCCGGTCGAGCGCGAACCTGAACGCGATCCAGCGGTTCATGCTGTTCAAAATCTTCCCCTCGCGACTCCGCACCCGGCTCGCCCTCGCCCCGGCCCGACTCGCGCAGTGGAGCGGCCTCGACTGGCTAATGGAAAAGCTCGGCCTCACGAAGCTCCTGCCGCAATCCCTGCGGCGGATGAAGGCCATGCTGCCGGCCCTGAAGCCGCACTACGGCAGCTTACCGGAGATTCTTCCGGCGGAAGGCAAGCGGCGGGCGAAGGTCGGCCTCTTCCTCGGCTGCGTCGCGGATGCCCTGTACCCGGACACGCAATTGAACACGGCCCGCGTCTTGCAGAAGAACGGCGTGGAAGTCTGGATTCCGCGGGCGCAACAGTGCTGCGGGGCGCTCCACTACCACAGCGCGATGGAGCCGCAGGCCCGCGAGTTGGCGGCGAAGAACTGCGACATCTTCGGCTTCACCGGCAGCGTGCCGAGCGACCTGGACGCGATCGTCACGAACGCGGCCGGGTGCGGGGCGATGCTGAAGGACTACGCCCACATGATGCACGGCCACCCGGCGGAGGAGGCGGCGACGAAGTTCAACGCGAAGGTCCGGGACATCAGCGAGTTCCTGTACGACCTCGGCCCCATCGCCCCGACGCACCCGCTGAACATCACCGCCACGTACCACGACGCCTGCCACCTGCGGCACGCGCAGCAGATTCAGAAGCAGCCGCGGAGCTTGTTGGAACTGATCCCCGGCATGAAGCTCGTCCCGCTGCCGGAGAGCGAACTCTGCTGCGGGGCGGCCGGCAGTTACAACCTGACGCAGCCGGAAATGGCCGGGAAGCTCGGCGACCGGAAGGCGGCGAACATCCGCGCGACCGGGGCGAAGGCCGTGCTCATCGGCAACGTCGGGTGTCTGATGCAGATCGCCCGGCACTTGAAGGCGGTCGCCCCGGAGGTGTGGTGCGGCCACCCGGTGGACGCGCTCTGGGCGAGCTACAGCGGCGAGATTCCGAAGGAACTGAAATAACCGTCCGGTCCGAGCGAACGACCGAACAGACTCCGTATCGACAGGTGTTTCACCATGCCGGACCCGACCAACAAAGGCCCCACGACAAACCCGTTGGCTCCGGCCGATGTTCCGGTCCCGCAACCCTTGCCGGCACGGGATAAGCCGCCCGCCCCGCCGCGGGTCGCGACCGCCGCCGTGCCGGCCAAGCCGTCGCCACCGGCCGAAAAGAAAGCCCCCCGCGACCAGGTCCGCGAGAGCCTCGAAACCATCGTCTTCGTCGTCGTCCTCGTCTTCCTCCTCAAGCAGTTCGTCGTCGAGGCGTTCGTCATCCCGACCGGGTCGATGGCCGAGACGCTCTACGGCTACCAGAAGGTCATCGAGTGCGACGACTGCAAGTTCCGGTTCCCGCTCAACTCCAGCCGGGAGGTCGAGGGCGACCCGCAGCTAGGCGGCGAGCGACGTGCGATCCACGGGTACTGCTGCCCCAACTGCCGGTACAAGTACACGTTCAAGCAGCACGAGTTGGGCAAGGGGAACAGCTCCGGCGACCGCGTCCTCGTCCACAAGGCCCAGTACCACAAGTTCCCTCCGGAGCGCGGCGACGTGGTCGTGTTCAAGTACCCCGACCGGCCGCAGAAGGACTTCGGCGCGCAGAACTACATCAAGCGGCTCTGGGGCCTCGGCAACGAGACCATCGCCATCTACCGCGGCGACATCTACGTCTGTGACACGATCACCTACCCGACGCCGACGCCGGACGAGACCGGCTACCCGCGGGCCGAGGACCTCTGGCGGGCCGAGTTCTGCTTCCCCGGCACGACCTCGCTCGACCCGGCCGTCGAGCGGTTCACGAAGTCGCGGGACGCGAACTTCGCGGACGCCGGCGGGTTCCGCCTCGTCCGCAAGTCGGACGCGATGCTGGACGCGATGAGGCGGAGTGTGTGGGATAATGACCACCAGTCGAACTTCCTGGCGAACAAGGGCGTGCCGCCGCGGTGGAAGGCCGAGACGGACGACTGGGCGGCCGACAACCCGACGGTACCGAAGGCGTTCACCCACAGCGGCGCGGGCCTCGGCTGGCTGCGGTACCGGCACCTCGTCGTCGAGGACTTCAACTCCCTCGGCGGGCCGAACAAGCCGGCCGTGAACCCGATCCCGGTGGACAACTTCCTCGGGTACAACGGCGAGGTGATGGACGGGTTCGGCGGCAAGCAGTTCGTCCTCGACCAGTACCAGGACTACCGGTTCTGGGTCGGCGACCTGATCCTCGAATGCCAGGCGAAGGTGACCGACCCGGCCGCGGGGATCACGCTCGAACTGTCGAAGGGGCAGAACCGGTTCCAGGCCCAATTCGCGAACGGCAACGTCACCCTCGTCCGCACCGGGCCGGGCGGCAAGGAACTGGCCACGAAGCCGAGCGGTATCACTTCGGCCGGGACGTACAAGCTGAAGTTCGCGAACGTCGATTGCTCCCTCCGCGTCTGGGTGGACGGCAAGAAGATCGACTTCGGCACGGCCGGCGACTACGACCCGACCGTCCCCGACAAGTTCGAGTCGCAGGACGAGAAGAAGGAGGGCTGGACCGAGGCGAACGACGTGAAGGCCCCCGCGAGCGTCGGCGCGACGAGCGGCGTCGAGGTGAGCAAGCTCAAGCTCTTCCGGGACACGTACTTCATCAACAAGCCGTACAGTTCGACCGGCGACGCGGCGAACACGGTGTTCACGTACTACGTGCAGCCCGGCCACTACCTCTGCTTCGGCGACAACAGCGCCCAAAGCTCCGACGGCCGCGTCTGGGGATCCGTCCCGGACCGGCTGATGCTGGGGAAGGCGGCGTTCGTGTTCTTCCCGCTGGATCGGATCGGGTTCATCAAGTAACGCGCCGAACGGGAGCGCGGTTGTCATATAGCCGCCGGCTTGCCGGCGGGGTTTTGCGACTCCCAAAACCCCGCCGGCAAGCCGGCGGCTATATATCCTACTTCCCATGCTTACCGGCGAAACCACCATCCGCGTCCGCTACGCGGAGACCGACCGCATGGGGTTGCTCCACCACGCGAACTACCTCGTCTACTTCGAGCAGGCCCGCACCGACCTCCTACGGCAAGCCGGCGGCAACTACAAGGACCTCGAAGACCGCGGGTTCTTCCTCGTCGTCGCCAAGATCGAGATCAAGTACCGCAGCCCGGCGTACTACGACGACGAGCTACGAATCGTCACAACCGTGACGCGGACCACGCCCGTGCGGCTCGAACACAAGTACGAAGTCTTCCGCCCGGACGGCACGCTCGTTGCCGAGGGGAACTCGACGCTCGCGTGCGTGGACAAGGACGGGAAGCTGCAGGCCATGCCGGAATGGTTGGTCCGCGCGAAGTAACCCCCGGAGACGGCCGTGCGAAGACTCTGGATTCACCACGTCCTGCCGACCGCGTTCGCGGTCATCCCGGCCCTGGCCGGGCTGCTTGTCTTCGTCGCCATCCCGGCCGACGCCCGGCGGGACTACCTCGCCCGCGTCGCCGTGTCGCACATCGACTGGGTCATCCTCGCGACCGGGGCGGTCATCTTCCTCGCGCAAACGTACCTGTCCTGGAACGCGATGAAGTGGGCGGAGAACGACTTCGACACCCGGCCGGACAAGTGGCTGTCGCACCTGTCGCAGGCGGCCGAGTGGTTCCCGCTGCTCGGGCTGATCGGCACGGTCGCGGCCATCCTGCAGACCTTCAACAGCATAACCCCCGGCAGCACGCCGACGCCGCAGGAGATCATCCGCAAGTACGCCCCGGCCATTACCGCCACCGGCAGCGGGCTGTTCATGGCGCTACTGAACATCCTGCCGACGTGGATCGTCGGCATGGGCCGCGACCTGATCCGCAGCCTCGGCGGCTACCCGGACCCGACCCCGATCGTCCCGCTGACGCCCGCCGAGGGCGAGGGGGACCGGTGATCCAGAAGCCCCGCCGGTCGGTGACGCGGTTCTTCATCCCGCTGATCGACGTGCTCATCCTGTTGTTCTGCATCTTCCTGCTCATGCCGTTCGTGAGCAAGCCGGACGACGGGAAGGGGAACCCGGACGCGGTCCCGGCCGTCCGCGACCCGTCGATGCCGGACGACGTGGAGAAGCTGCAACAGGAACTCGCCATCGCCCGCCGGCGGATCGAGGACCTGAAGAAGCAGCGGGCGAACCTCGGCGAGCGGCTGAGCGTGCGGGTGGTCGAGATCGACAAGGCGACCGGCAAGCTGTTCTACTTCGACGCCGACGGCGGCGGCCGGCTGGAGCTGAAGGACCAGGCGGACGCCCAGCGACTCATCAACCAGCAGCGGTCGCGGGCCGGGGCGAAGGACGTGTTCTTCCTCTTGCTCTACCCGCGGGAGCTGAGCGGCTTCCCGCTGCGGGACCAGGTGGAGACGTACCGCCGGTGGTTCAAGGACGTGCCCCACGGGTTCGACAACCCGTGGGCGGCGGGCGGGTGATCAGAACTGCCCCAGGAACCGCAGGTCGTTCTGCCAGAACAGGCGGATGTCGTCGATCGCGTGCTTGAGCATCAGCATCCGCTGCGGCCCCATGCCGAACGCGAACCCCGTCACCTCGTCCGGGTCGTACCCGCCGTTCCGCAGCACCGTCGGGTGGACCATGCCGGCCCCCATGATCTCCAGCCACCCGGTCCCCTTCGTCAGCCGGTCGCGGTTCGGGTCGTCCTTCGGCCAGTCGATGTCCACCTCGATCGATGGCTCCGTGAACGGGAAGTAGCTGCTGCGAATCCGCACCTGCCGGTCCGGGCCGAACATCCGCCGGGCGAACGCCGTGATCGTCCCCTTCAGGTCGGCCATCGTCACCCCCTCGCCGACGACCAGCCCCTCGACCTGGAGGAACTGAATCTCGCTGCGGGTGCTGATCGCCTCGTTCCGATAGCACATCCCCGGCAGGATGACGCGGATCGGGTTCGGACACTGCTCCCGCATGACGTGGATTTGTCCGGGCGACGTGTGGGTGCGCAGAATTGTGCCGGGCGACTCGGTGAAGAACGTGTCCCACATGTCGCGGGCCGGGTGGTGCGGCGGCATGTTCAGCAGCTCGAAGTTCAGCTCGTCCGACTCGACCTCGCGGGAGCGGTAAATCTGGAACCCGAGGTCGCCGAAGATGCGGTAGATGTCCCGGAGGATTTGCGTGGCCGGGTGCAGCCGGCCGGGGGGCGTGCCGCGGCCGGGGAGCGTCACGTCCAGTGGGTTCGCGGTCAGGCTGGCCTGCAGCGCCTTCTCCTTCGCCGCGTCGAGGGCCGCGGCGTGCGCCGACTCGAGCGCCGCCTTCACCCGGTTGACCTCCTGCCCGTACCCGGCCTTCTGGTCCTTCGGGATGTCCCGCAGCTTGCCGAGGGCGGCCTTCACCAGCCCGTTGTCGCCGAAGAACTTCGTCTTCCAGCCTTGCAGCGCGGGTTCGTCCGCGGCGGCGGCCAGCTCGCCGAGGGCCTGCGATTCCAGCGTCTTCAGTTCGGCGACGGCGTCCGGCATGGTCGCGGATTCCTTCGGGAAAGGGTGTGGGGTGAGGATACGGACACGCCGCACGGGGCGGAGGTGACGGGACAAAAAAGAAAGCCCCGCGATGAACATCGCGGGGCCGCGACTTCACGCCAAAATCATGCCCATTTCGTCTCGGGAACCTCGGTCGCGTCCGGCTCGAACCACTTCGGGTCGAACTCGATCCGCTGCCGCTTGGCCATCGCCATGTTCGCGGTCAGCGCCAGGATCGCATCGGCCATCGCCACCTCGCCGTGGCACTTCGGCAGGATGTCCGCGTACTTCAGCTTGCCGTCCACCTCCTCGTAGCTGACCTTCTGCTTCAGGTCCTGCCACCGGCGGACGCAGTACGCGAAGTGCTCCATCTCGGTCCGGTAGCCGCGGACCTCGGTGTCCCACTCGTTGCCGGCCGCGTTCTTCGTGATCGCCGCCCCGCCGCCGCCCCAGGTGGACGCGGCCTCCATCGCCGGACCCTTGCCGCCCTCGGCCGTCACTTTCACCGCCGTGTCCTTCGGGGACTTCTCCCCCTTCTTCGTCTTGTCCTTCTCCTTGAAGAGGTAGACGTTCGCCTCCTTCTCGACGAGCATCGTCCCGCGGCTGCCCATCAGGCACTCGCCGTAGTCCTCGAACTCGTTCGTGTTGAACGACGAGTACGTCACGACGACCACGTCGTTCTCGTCCTTCCCCTTGTTGACGCCCCGCGGGTGGTTCGCGCCGGGGAACTCGAACGTGGTGAACACGCCGTCGTTCGACTCCCGGTCGTTCTTGCCGGGGCCGTAGAAGAACTTCCCGCCGACGCCGCTGACCGCGAGCGGGTGAACCTTGCCGAGGAAGATGCTCGCGGCGTCCAGTTGGTGGCTACCGAGTTCGGCCATCAGCCCGCCGCCCGTGCGGTCGTACAGCCGCCACCGGACGAGTTCCGTGATCGACTTGAACCCCCACTTCTTGAGCGACTCGGGGTTCTTCAGGAACCCGTCCGCGTCGGCCTTCGGGACCGGCTTGCACCAGCCGTCGATGAGGGCCGGGAGGTCGAACTCCGTGCCGTCGATGTCCTTGCCGGTGGCGTAGGTCTTCTTCGCGTCGTCGGTCGCGGTGAACGGCCACGAGTTGTTGCGGTGCCACAGGGCGCGGATGTGCTTGATCTCGCCGAGGATGCCGGAATCGACGACCTCGCGGGCGTGGGCGTAGAGCAGGCTGTAGTGCCGCTGGTGCCCGACGGACAGCAGCACGCCGTACTGCTTGGCGGCGGCGATCATCTCCTTGCACGACTTGATGTCGCGGGCCATGAGCTTCTCGCACAGGACGTGCAGCCCGGCCTTCATGCAGTCGATGGCGATGTCCTTGTGGGTGAACAGCGGCGTCGCGATCACGACCGCCTCGACGCCCCGGTCCTTCGCCTCGGCGATGAGTTGCTTGTAGTCGTCGTAGGTCTTGATCTTGGCGGCCTTGTCCTTGCCGTAGAGCTTGTTGAACCCCTTCCGCGGGCCGGCGGGTTCGCCGTCGATGATCCGCTTGAGGTTCGTCGGCCGGAGGTCGCAGACGGAGACGAAGTCCAGGTACTCCGGGTTGTGCTCGCCGATGAGCACGCCGCCCTCGTCGCCGGCCCCGATGAGCGCGGCCTTGACCGCCTTGTTCCCCTTCCAGGACTCGTACCCGAAGTACACGGCCGCGGAAACGGGCAGCACGGCCCCGGCCGCGGTCACGGCCTTGATGAACGTCCGCCGGTCCGTCTTCCCGGCCGCCTGGTCCTCGGCGAGCTTCTTCGCCGCCAGGTCCGCGGCCGCCTGGTTGAAGTTCGCCGCGCCGACGCGCTTCTCTTCGTCGGTGAGTTTGGTGGCCATGCTTCGGCTCCGAGAGGGTTCCCTTAGTTGTACTGTAGCCGAGGAAGAGTTGAAGGGGAATCGAGCAACGGCCGGCGAACGGCACGGCGTCAGCGTGCCGGTTTCGCACCCCGCGACCTACACCGGCACGCTGACGCCGTGCCGTTCGCCGGGCCATCGCGGGGATCAGTCCGGGTGGCCGACGATTCCGGTCCGGACCTTGCCGACGAGGTTCACCTGCCAGTACCGCCGGCTGTCGGCGTCCAGGCACGTCAGCCAGCCGCCGCCGTAGGCGAACGTGTCGATGCAGATGGTCGTGTCGCAGTCGAGAATCTCGCCGGACCGCTGCGACGTGTGCCCGCAGATGACGGTCTTGCCCGAGACGTGGGGCGCGACCAGCTCCGGCTCCAGGAACTCCCAGAACAGCCACGCCTCGTCCTGCTCGGCGAGCGGCAGCTGCGGGTGGACCCCGGCGTGGACGAAGATGTGTCGGTCCGTCTCGTAGTAGTCCACGCACTCCGTCTCGATGAAGTGCCAGTGGTTGTACGGCACGTCGTCGAGCGTCCCCGTGCGGCCCGGCCCCTTGCCGTAGGAGCCGAGGGCCTGCGTGCCGCCCACGCTCGTCCACATGCGGAACTCGGATTTATCCCGCCGCGCCCGGCTCATCATGAGTTCGTGGTTCCCGCGGAGGCAGACGGTCCGGTATTCCTCTTGCAGACGGATGAGCCGGTCGAGAACGCCGCGGGTGTCCGGCCCGCGGTCCACGTAGTCGCCGAGAAAGACGAGTTGGTCGTCCGGTGTGGGCCGCACCGTGCCGAGGAGGTCGTCGAGCATTCCCGAGCAGCCGTGGATGTCGCCGAACGCAAGGATTCGCATGAAGTCACGATAGGGTAGGCACGTTAAGTCATTCTAGCACGGGAATGAGGGACCGGGGCGACGGGGTTTGTAGGGCGGGTCAAGGCTTTGCGCCGACCCGCGGTAGACCGCAACCACCGTCGAGAGCCGATGAACGGGCTGGGACCGCCGCGGCGGGTCGGCGCATAGCCTTGACCCGCCCTACAAGAACTACGTTCGCGGCCCGGTAATTACTTCTTCGTTAGCGACTTCAGCAACATCGTCACGTCCTTGCCCAGTTCCGCGGCGTCCGGGGCCGGCAAACGCGCGGCGAACGTCGTCCCGGATGCATCCGCGTTCGTCAGCACCGCGTACTCCATGCGGAGCTTCTCGTCCTTCACCGTCGCGGTCAGGGCGAAGCGATCCAGCACCGTCCCCGGCAGCCGCTCGACCTTCTGCGCGACGGCGATGTCCTTCGCGGACTTTTCGAGGAACCCGCGGGACTCGCGGAGGAAATCGTCGGCCGACGGTAAACTTTTCGCCGTCTCGACGGTTATCAGGATGCCGGCCCCGTTCGGGCCGTCGAGCGTGACCTGCCGGCCCTGGACCGCGCCGACCCGCCACCGGCGGGGGTAGAGGAAGCGAACCCCGAGGCTGGCGTTGTCGTACAGGAGGGTAGAGTTCTCCGAAGTCGGTTTCAGGTCCAAGCCTTTCAGCGCCGCGTCCGACAGTTCCGCAACGTCCGCCGCGGCGGACCGCGTGAGCGTGAACCGCCCCTCGATCGTGCCGACGGTTTTGCCCGACCCGTCCAGGAGGTCGTGCGTGCCCTTGAGGGACAGGTACGCCAGCCGGTTCGCGTCGAGGTCGAAGTACGCGGTTCCCTCCAGGGCGTGCTTGCACGGGCCGTTGTCGTCAACCCCGCGGACGGACCCGGAAAGCGAGAGGCGGGCCTGCTTGCGTCCGTTGACGGTGACGACGCCGACGAGTTTTAGCGTGAACCCGCCGCCGGTGACCTTCTCCATATCGGTAAGCTCGGCCACGCCGTCGGCCGCCAGCGGCCAGGTGTCGTTCACCGCGACCGGCTTGGTCGGCAGCAGCGCGGGAACCAACGCCGGGGAGAACACGTCAGTACGAACGGTGTCGATCTCGCCGTAGAGCAGGGGGCCGTCCGGCGAGAAGGGCGATTTCCCCGACGCGGACCGCAAAACGACTTGGCGTAGCACTTGCTTCCGTAGGTCGGCGGTTTGCTCGCGGTCCCCGAGGGTGCGGCGGAACTCGACGGTGCGGTACTGGCGGATGACTTTCTTCGTCTCGGCGTCCTCGTTCGGCAACACCCGCTCGTCGAAGACGACCTTGCCGGTCCCGGTGAGCGGCACGGCCTGAGGTTTCGCGTCCTTGCCGGCCGGGACGGCGACGGTGCCGGTGAGTTCGGTCTTTTGCTCGACCCGCACCAGCTGCCCGGCATCGAACTTCTCGGCGAGGGTGTAAGTTTCGTCCGCCCGGACCGGGGCTGCCAAGATGACACCGACCGCCAGCGTGAGGGTGCAAGATTTCATCGCGAATCCCGGCGAAACAGGGGATCGAACCGCGGGCATTGTACCGCGTCGGCGTCGGCAGGGCGGTGCGCAACCTTGAAGGAAAATTGCGTTCGATTCATGCCCCGGATGTTTGGCGGAACTGGTGAAGGTCGGGCGAGTTGTGACGGCGATTCCGGCGGTGTGCAAAACTACACACGGCCCGTGTAAAACCGACGCAGGTGGGTGCGAAACTGACAGCCTTCATGCGGCCGGGACGAACTCGTGACAAATGGCGACGGACGCAAAGCGAATCAGAAGTAGACGTTGCGAACGATGTCGGCGAGGGATGAAAAATAAGTTGGCAAGTGGTCCGGCGGTTGCACCATGAGGTGCGACAACTCGGACTCGCGATTTCCAACGAAACACGACGAATAGCCGCAACGGGGTTGCAACGCAACCCG